>CAUQKD010000013.1:0-19954 GCA_963518365.1 uncultured Lachnoanaerobaculum sp.
ATTTTTGATGAGAGAAACAGTATCGGCGGAGTGCTTCAGTACGGTATTCCCGATTTCAGATTGCCGAAGTCGCTTATGAAAAGATACTACGACAAGATGGAAGAGATAGGCATTAAGATAAGAAACAATACCGCTGTAGGAGGCGCTTTGGAGATAAAGGACCTCTTCAGAGACGGATACAAGGCCGTATTTGTAGGTACAGGCGTGTGGAGAGCAAAGACTCTGGGGATTGCAGGTGAGAGTTTGCCTAATGTTCACTTCAGTGTTGACTACCTTGCGAACCCTGACGGACATAAGCTTGGTGAGAAGGTTGCCATTATCGGAATGGGAAATGCCGCAATGGATGTGGCAAGAACAGCTCTTAGAAGAGGTTCAAGATCCGTTAAGCTCTATGCCAGAAGTAAGAGAGTTGCAGCAAACTCGGTTGAGGTTGAGTCTGCAAAGTATGAGGGTGCAGAGTTTATATTCGGTAAGGCTATTGATTCCATTACTTATGACGGTCCTGTATTTAAGACAGCTATATTTGATGAAGAGAACAATGTAATCGGATATGAGAAGGATCTTGACTATGTAGAAGCGGATTCTACAATCATATCTGTAAGTAACGGACCTAAAAACAAGCTTGTACTTACAACTGAAGGATTAAAGGCGTCGGATAAGGGACTTTTGATAGTTGATGAGAACTGTATGACAACAGTTGACGGTGTGTTTGCGGCAGGTGATGTTGTACTCGGATCAAAGACTGTAGTCAATGCCGTGTCACAGGCTAAAGTAGCTGTAGAAGGAATGCTCAGATATTTAGAAGATTTGGAAGCAAAAGTGGAATAATACTTGACAAAGATAAAACCAAGTAATATCATATGGTGCATAAACGAAGAAGAGAAGAGTAGCATATATTGAACTTACAGAGAGAGTTGCAAAGCTGAGAGCAACTTACGGATATATATGTGAAGACCGTCTCGGAGTGGCTTTAATAAAGCACGGTGATTCCGTTATAATCAAATGAGGGATATTTTATATATCTGAATTAAGGTGGAACCGCGTACATCGCCCTTAAACGAGAGTTTGAGGGCGATTTTTTGTAGTTTGAATGGAGGAAAGATGAAAGTAACATTAAAAGACGGCTCAGTTAAAGAGTACGACAGCAAGAAAAGTATTATTGATATAGCTAAGGACATAAGCGAAGGACTTGCAAGAAGTGTGGTTGCAGGTGAAGTAAACGGTGTAATGCATGATTTGAGGGATGAGATAGACAGTGACTGTGAACTGAATCTTATTACATTAAAAGATGAAAAAGGACTTTCAGCTATAAGACATACTACATCACATGTGCTTGCTCAGGCTGTAAAAAGAGTTTTCCCACAGTCAAAGCTTGCTATAGGACCAAGCATTGCCGAAGGATTTTACTATGATTTTGAGCATGAACCGTTTTCAAGAGACGACCTTGACAAGCTTGAAGCCGAGATGAAAAAGATTATAAAAGAGGGTGAGGCTATAGAGAGATTCGAGCTTCCGAGAGAAGAAGCAATCAAGTTTATGGAAGAAAAAAATGAGCCTTACAAGGTGGAGCTTATAAAGGATCTGCCGGAGGGAGAGAAGATATCTTTCTATAAGCAGGGAGATTTCACAGATCTTTGTGCAGGACCTCACCTTCAAAGAACAAAGGATATAAAGGCGTTTAAGCTTGTTTCATCATCAATGGCATATTGGAGAGGCGATTCAAACAAGGCAAGACTTCAAAGAATCTACGGTACAGCATATAATTCAAAGGAAGAGCTTGAAGCATATTTAAAGCATCTTGAGGATATCAAGCTTAGAGACCACAATAAGCTCGGTAGAGAGATGGAGCTCTTTACTACAGTGGATGTGGTAGGTCAGGGACTTCCTCTTATGCTTCCAAAGGGTACAAAGATGATTCAGAAACTTCAAAGATGGATTGAGGACCTTGAGGACAACGAGTGGGGCTATGTAAGAACAAAGACACCTCTTATGGCAAAGTCCGATCTTTATAAGATTTCAGGTCACTGGGATCACTATCAGGACGGTATGTTTATTTTGGGAGATCCTCAGCATGACGGAGAAATCCTTGCACTCAGACCTATGACATGTCCGTTCCAGTACTATGTATACAAGAATACACAAAAGTCATACAGAGATCTTCCTTATCGTATGGGTGAGACATCCACACTTTTCAGAAATGAAGATTCAGGTGAGATGCACGGACTTACAAGAGTAAGACAGTTTACCATATCTGAAGGACACAATGTAATCAGACCGGATCAGGCCGAGGAAGAGTTACAAAGCTGTCTAAACCTTGCAATATATGTACTTGAGACCTTGGGTCTTAGAGATGATGTAACATTCAGACTGTCAAAGTGGGATAAGAACAATAAGGAGAAATACCTTGGAGATGAGGCTTACTGGGAAGGCACACAGGCGGCACTTAGAAATATCCTTGTAGAGAAGGGACTTCCGTTTACAGAGGCTGACGGTGAGGCCGCATTCTACGGACCTAAGATTGATATTCAGGCAAAGAATGTTTACGGCAAAGAGGATACAATGGTTACAATTCAACTTGATGCAGCTATTGCAGAGAATTTCGACCTTTACTATATCGACCAAAACGGTGCAAAGGTAAGACCTTATATTGTACACAGAACGTCTCTCGGTTGCTATGAGAGAACACTTGCATGGCTTATTGAGAAGTATGCGGGTAAGTTCCCTACATGGTTATGCCCTGAGCAGGTAAGAATACTTCCTATATCCGATAAGTATGCGGACTATGCAAACTCCGTGTTAAAAGAGCTTAAGAAAAACGGTGTAGATGCTACTGTAGATACAAGAACTGAAAAAATCGGCTTTAAGATAAGAGATGCAAGACTTGCAAGACTTCCGTATATGCTTGTAGTAGGTGAAAAAGAAGAGGCCGAGGGAAGCGTATCTGTAAGAAGCAGATTTGCAGGAGATGAAGGAAGTAAGAAGCTTTCAGACTTTGTGGATATGATCTGCAAGGAAATAAGAACAAAGGAAATCAGAAAAGAAGAAGTAACCGAATAAGTATAAAATATATGGCAAAGATCGTTTCAGGTCTTTGCCATATTTGATTATTTTTTTATAACATCTTCCAATAAATGCAGTGGGAAAGGCGGTGAAGCCAAAGGTCTTACGGCTATCGACATTAAAAGTACAGGGTTGTCATCTGCCGCACTTCTGTTTGTATTAAGTTTACCGCATTTTTTACATCTGTGAATTATTGCCCATTCACCCTTGTCCTTAACCCATATGGAAATAGGTTCCATAATGCCCTTACAATCACTTTTTCGATCTCCCGGTTCATTGTCTACATGAATAGAGCACAGACAAAAAGGGCAGTGGTTTCTGTGATGTGTGCCTGCGCCCTCGGGTGTAATCATCTTTCCGCAGTTTGCACATGGGAAAGAATCGTTGCAAGCCTCATATCTGTAGTCAGGTTTTATACTGACGGCATTTTTCTTTTTTATTGTTCCGTTTCTTTTTTGAGGAGCTGAGGTATTGTTAAGATTTTTAAGTGCAGCGTCCAAATCAAATTTTTCTTGACTCATATTTTCCTTTCCTTTGTGTATTTCTTACAATTAAATTTATAAAAGATACATAAATAAGCTATATGAAATGCCTTAAGTATCTGATATAATTTGATTGTATAAAAGCCATAATATATATAATACCGAAAAGTATCGGTCGTATTATACCTAAGAAATTAATATCTGTAAAATATATTTTATGACTGACAGTGCATATTTGTAAAGATGTAGGAGGAAAAATGAAAAGAGGAATAGTTGTTTTGGCTGCCGCACTTGGCATAAGCATGGGAATGTCGGTAGCTGCATATGCTGCAAGCTGGGAGCATGATTCAAAGGGATGGTGGTATATAACAGACGATTATAAATATCCGGTATCACAGTGGAAAAATATTGACGGTAATTGGTATTATTTCAATTCAAGCGGTTATACACTTACAGGATGGCAATGGATAGACGGTAAATCATATTTCTTTAATGATGGAAGAAATAAAAGCTTTCCATACAGTGCAATGCTTAAGAATACAAAATCTCCTGACGGATATGATCTGAATGCTGATGGTGCATGGACACAAAACGGAGTTGTAATGACTAAGTCGGGAGAAGCCGGACTTAGTGTAGCACAGGGAATAAGCGGTGAGAACTCAGGAGAGAGAGCGGATCTCTTCCTGAAACTTAATGAATATAGAAAGTCTAAGGGGCTTCCACAGATGGCGGTAAGTAATGAACTTATGATTGCGGCACAGCAAAGAGCAAAAGAAACCGCAACATCATTCTCACATACCAGACCTGACGGACAGAAGTTTTTTACTGTAAATAATATTACAGACCGTTATGAAGGTTTATCTGAGATAATCACAATGGATAACTCCGCATCTACAGATATGAAGATAAACTCATTTAAGAATTCACAAAGGCACAATGAATTGATGTTACAGAGTGAGGGCTATATTGAGAATCTTCCCGCTTCTACAATATATGCGGGAGTCGGCTATTATTACAGCAACGGTAACTACTATGTTGCAATGATTTTCGGACATCAAAAATAAATAATTCCGCCACCCATATGAGATTAAAATCATATGGGTGACGGTTATTTTTATGCATTTACTTTTTTCAAATCATTGAAAAATTCAGGATATGATATTTCCACACAATTTTTATTATCAAGTCTTATCTCTCCCTCAGATACAAGGTTTAAAACGGCAAAGGTCATTGCAATTCTGTGGTCATCGTGAGTGGCTATGGTGACATTGCCTCTTAACTTATCACTACCTTTAATTTCCATACCGTCTTCGGTCTCAATTACATCAACACCCAGCTTGGAAAGCTCCTCACACATTACACGGATTCTGTTTGACTCCTTTACTTTAAGCTCCTCGGCATCTTTTATAACAGTGGTGCCATCGGCAAGGGAAGCGAGTGCTGCAAGCAGAGGAAGTTCATCTATAAGTGTAGGTATTATCTCTCCGCCTATACAGGTTGAATGAAGCTTTGAATAAGTCACCCTTATATCCGCGACAGGTTCAAAGGAATCTGTTTGATTTATTATTTCAATATTTGCGCCCATATCTTTTAATACTCTTATTATACCGTCTCTTGTAGGATTGATACCTACATTTTCAAGTATCAGCTCCGAGTTCGGAACAAGTATTGCGGCGGCCATAAAGAATGCCGCTGAAGATATATCTGAAGGTACATCTATATCATTTGCAAAAAGTTCACTGCATGGATTTATTGTTACACTTGTTTTGGTAGCGGTTAAATTTGCACCGAATTTTTTTAACATCAGCTCCGTATGGTCTCTTGATTTTGCAGGTTCGGTTACACAAGTAGGACTTGACGCATATAATCCGGCAAGCAGTATTGCGGATTTTACCTGTGCACTTGCTACAGGAGAGTTGTATCTTATACCGTGAAGAGAACTTCCTGTAATTGTAAGCGGTGCAAATCCGTCATTACTTTTTATATTTGCTCCCATCATGGAAAGAGGGGTAATTATTCGATTCATCGGTCTTTTTTGTATTGATTTATCACCTGTAAGCACAGATGTAAAGTTTTGTGCCGAGAGTATTCCGCTTACAAGTCTTGTTGTAGTGCCGCTGTTGCCGCAATCAAGTATCTCATGTGGACATCTAAGACCGTAAAGCCCCATTCCATGTACTTTGACCGAGGTGTTGTCAAGTTCTATATCAATTCCCATCTTTTTGAATATTGAAATAGTGGAAATGCAGTCGGCTCCTGTCAAAAATCCCTCTATATTTGTTGTCCCCTTGGCTATAGAGCCGAACATCACGGCTCTGTGTGAGATTGACTTGTCTCCCGGAACTCTTAATCTTCCTTTTATCATATTACCTCCGTTATAGTACCGTATAATTATATTCTCTTAATAATTTGCCTGCCATTTCACAGGAATCCGCATCGTAGAATGAGATATTTAGAGCACCTTCGCCCTTTTCTCTGTTGTGATTGATACCTATATTTTTGATACTGATTGAGTTTGCGGCCAGTATCGCTGAAATAACGGATATCGCACCGGGTTTATCCTGTATATGCACGCTGATATCATGCTTTGATATAATGACTCCTTGAGAGTTTGAGTCAAAGGAGTTTCTATACTCTCCTGATTTTTCAAACATATTGCTGATATAAAGACTTGATTTGTCAGACAGATGTGCGTATACATCCTCAAGTATATCGATGTACTTTCTCAGTATATTATTTATAGGCACAGAGTTTACCGTGCATATTTGTTCCCACATAATAGGGGAGGCGGATGCAATCCTTGTTATATCCTTAAAGCCGCCTGCGGCAACTCTTTTCATCACCTCGTCGCTGTAATCGTTATCCTTTACAAGATTTACCAAAGCGGCCGCAAGTATATGCGGCAGGTGACTGACTGTAGCTACCACATTGTCATGTTTTTGATAGTCTATTACAAAAGGAATGGCCTTTATCATCGTAACAATATCTGTCAGTACATCAAGTTTTTCTTCAGGAGTCTTTGATGAAGGCGTAATCATATAGTAGGCATTTTCCAAAAGCAGTGCATCCGACGCGGCATAGCCCGTTTTTTCGGAACCTGCCATAGGATGACCGCCTATAAAAACTTCTTCCATATCAAGTTTTTTTGCAAGATTATGAATGGATGATTTGGTTGAACCTACATCCGTTACTATACTTTCTTTCTTAATATACGGCTTTATCTTTTCAAGGTAATACTCATTGAATTCTACCGGAGTGCACAAAAAGATAATGTCACATTCTGAAAGCGTCGTATCTATATCTTCCAAAATAACATCAATGACTCCGTCACTTTTACCCTTTGAAAGTTCAAGACTGTTCTTTGCATAGGCATAGATTTTTGATATAGGTCTGTATTTTTTTATTGCCCTTGCTATGGAGCCGCCTATAAGCCCAAAGCCTATGAAGGCTATATTATTGTACTTCATAATTCTCCGTTTCTGCTTAACTTTGACATATGAAGTCTATTACATTTAAACTCATTAGTCAACAATTTTACTTTAATGATTTAAAGCGATAAAAGAAAAAGGAGATTTTATACTATTTAACTTTACTAAAATGGTATAATTGCACCAAAATATTATAAAATATTCTAACAATTTAACTATAAAAAAACTGTAAAATACATTGTATAAATTGAATATAAAACTTGAAATTTTATTGTTTGTTTAGTAAAATATCTTTATCAGAAAGTCTATTGACGAAAAAGGAGGGATTCTCTTATGAAGGTTTATGAAACTAAACAAATTCGTAATGTTGAATTACTTGGTCATGGAGGCTCGGGTAAGACTACAGTGGCGGAGGCTATGAGCTTTGTAGCGGGAAATATTTCAAAGATGGGAAGTATTTCAAGCGGAAATACCATAAGCGACTATGACAAGGAAGAAATAAAAAGAGGTTTTTCCATCAGTACTTCTTTGGTTCCGGTAGAATATGAGGGCGAATCCGGAAGCTTGAAGATAAATCTTTTGGATACTCCGGGATATTTTGACTTTGTAGGCGAGGTGGAAGAAGCCGTATCTGCTGCAGATGCAGCCATCATTGTAGTCAATTGTAAAGCGGGAATAGAAGTAGGTACCGTAAAAGCATGGGAAATTTGTGAGGAGTACGGATTACCGAGAATATTCTTTGTAACAAATATGGATGATGACAAGGCGAGCTATCGTGAACTGCTTTTGAAGCTTGAGACACGCTTCGGAAGAAAAGTGGCTCCGTTCCATCTTCCGATCAGAGAGAATGAAAAGTTCGTGGGATTTGTAAATGTTGTAAAGATGAAAGGTAGAAGATTTACACATTTATCGGATTATGTTGAGTGTGAGATACCTGACTATGTAGAGGCAAACCTTAAGATTGCAAGAGAAGCGCTTATGGAGGCCGTTGCAGAGACAAGTGAAGAGTATATGGAAAGATATCTTTCAGGTGAAGGCTTCAGTGATGAAGAAATCTCAGGCGCACTCAAGGATAATATTTGCAACGGAGATATAGTGCCTGTTATGATGGGTTCGGGAATCGATGCACAAGGATTTAAGGCACTTATGATGGCTATTGAAAAGTATTTCCCATCACCTGATTTTAAGGAATGTGTAGGCGTGGATGTAAGCAACGGCGAGCATTTCACAGCAAAGTACAATAAGGATGTTTCACTGTCTGCAAGAGTGTTTAAGACAATAGTGGATCCGTTTATCGGAAAGTATTCACTGGTTAAGATATGTACGGGTACACTTAAGCCTGACAGTGCAATCTATAATGTAGGTAAGGAAACGGAAGAAAAGTCCGGAAAGATATATGTACTCAGAGGTAAGAGTGCCATAGAAGTACCTGAGCTTGTAGCAGGTGATATCGGCGCTATGGCAAAACTCAGTGTGACAACAACAGGTGATACTATCGCACTTAAGAGCGCTCCTATACTTTATCACGGTCCTAAGATTTCATCACCGTATACATGTATGAGATATAAGATAGTGAATAAGGGTGAAGAAGATAAACTTTCATCAGGCTTGTCAAAGCTTATGGAAGAGGATTTGACACTTAAGCATGTAAACGATACTGCAAACAGACAGACTCTTATATACGGTATAGGCGACCAGCAGCTTGAAGTTGTGGTTAGTAAACTTTTAGACAGATATAAGGTTAAGATAGAGCTTTCAAGACCTAAGGTAGCCTTCAAAGAGACTATCAGACAAAAGGTTGAGGCGGCAGGAAGATATAAGAAGCAGTCAGGCGGACACGGACAGTTCGGTGATGTTAAGATGAGCTTTGAGCCTTCAGGAGATCTTGAAAAGCCGTATGTATTTGAGGAGACTGTATTTGGAGGTTCCGTTCCGAAGAACTATTTCCCTGCGGTAGAAAAAGGTATTGCAGAGTGTTGCGTTAAGGGACCTTTGGCTGCATATCCTGTAGTAGGTGTTAAGGCTGTGCTTTTGGACGGTTCTTACCATCCGGTTGATTCATCGGAAATGGCATTTAAGATGGCTGCAACTATTGCATTTAAGGACGGATTTATGAAGGCCGCTCCTGTACTCTTGGAGCCTATATATACAGTCAGCGTAATAGTACCTGATAAATTCACAGGTGATGTTATGGGAGATCTTAATAAGAGGCGCGGCAGAGTACTCGGTATGGAGTCAGTTAACCACGGTAAGCAGCTTATTAAGGCTGATGTTCCTATGCTTGAAATGTTCGGATACAATACGGAACTTCGTTCTATGACAGGCGGTATGGGCGTGTTCAGCTATGAGTTTGCAAGATACGAACAGACTCCGGGTGATATCCAGAAAAAAGAGGTTGAGGCAAGAGCGTCAAAGCTTGATGCGGATACCGAATAATATATTGAATTAAATGCTTGCTCCATATATAGCTTCATATGTGGGGCAGTTTTTATTTTATGATTCTATTTCTTTCTCATATAGCTTTTATTACAGGTCAGAAACTTTGTGTTATTATACTTTTAAAATAGTAAAATATTCTGTATTATCCTTGTAAGAATTCTTACTATAATGTTACAGATTAAATAAAGGGGTTGAAAATTTTTTCATATGGGTCTATATTAGTGCCAACGAAATAAAATTTATAAAAAAGGAGATATCATTCATGCGTTTATCAAACATTAAAAAGGTAGTTGTTTCAGCAGGCTTAGCTTTAGGTTTGGTTTCAGGCAGTATGGTGGCTTTCGGTGCACCTTCACAGGTTATCACACCTGGTCAGTCAACAGTAGTTACTGCTCCAAGAGGTGTTAATTCACAGGTTATCGAAGACGGTAACACAAGAATAGTTATCGTTGGTGAGGGACAGAGGGCACCTTCACAGGTTATCACACCGGGTGCGGCTACAAACACTCAGATCAGAAGAGCTACTTTCAGCAATGCGACAGTTTCAAATGCAACAAGTTCTAACTCTTCATCATCTTCAAGCAGAGGAAGATCATCAGGCTCAAGCTACGGCGGTGGAAGTGCAAGACCTGTAAGCACAAACAATACAAATACTACAAACAATGTAGGACCTAACGGAAACTCATACAACTCAAATACAGCTAATACAAATACAAGAAATGTAGGACCTGCAGGCGCTAATAACAACGGTGCAACAAAGGGAGATGTTACAGCTGCTAAGAGAGGCAGATTAAATGTTCCAAAGACAGCAGATGCTTCAGCAATGGGATTATATGCAGCATTACTCGGTCTTTCAGCTGTAGGCGGTGCTTTTGTAGTAGCTACAAAGAAGAAAGAAAACTAATTTAGACATATTTTTAAGTCTATAGTGTATAAACATTTTAGGCAGGCTATATAGCCTGCCTTTTTGTGTATTTATATTTTAAATTGGCTGTTTCTTATAAAAAACATGAAATTGCCAAAGAAATAACGAACCTTACTTTATTTTATATTTTGGATATAGTAAAATATAACTGCTCATGGAGGCGGTTACCCGTCTCTTAAACAAAGGATTTATTTAGTGGAGGAATATTGTGAGAGGTGTTGAAACAAGAATTCAGGAAATAAGGCATAGAATCTTTAGGGAAGTTGCAAGAATGGCATACCACACGGAGTGGCCTGTGGATAAGAGAATAGAAGAACTCCCGTATAAGATAATTCCGGGTGAAGTCGGAAATTTTAGAAACAATGTTTTCCTGGAGAGAGCTATAGTCGGAGAGAGATTAAGACTTGCTATGGGATTGCCTTACAGAAGTGCTGCAAATCATGCCCCGCTCTCAGAGGGCATAGAACTGGCTGATAAGGCTGAGACATATTATACACCACCGTTGATCAATATTATAAAATTTGCCTGTCACGGCTGTGTGGAAAAAAGAGTCTATGTAACCAACGGCTGTCAGGGTTGTCTTGCACATCCATGTGCCGAGGTTTGTCCTACAGGTGCTGTAAGCATCGACAAAGAAAGCGGATTTTCAAGTATCAATCAGGAAAAGTGTATCAAATGCGGAAGATGTGCAAATGTCTGTGCTTACAATGCAATAATAATACAGACAAGACCTTGTGCGGCTTCATGCGGTATGGACGCCATTTCCTCAGATGAGAACGGGAAGGCCGATATCGACTATGACAAATGTGTATCATGCGGACAATGCCTTGTAAACTGTCCTTTCGGTGCTATCTCGGATAAGTCACAGATTTTCCAGACTATCAGAGCTATACAGTCGGGAGAGAGAGTATATGCGGCAATTGCACCTGCATTCGTAGGACAGTTCGGACCTAAGGTTACACCGGGAAAACTTCGTGCGGCTATGAAAGCGCTCGGATTTGCTGATGTATTTGAGGTTGCAATAGGTGCCGATCTTTGTGCTACTCAAGAGGCTGAGGACTTCCTTGCGGAAGTTCCTGAAAAGTTGCCTTTTATGGGTACATCATGTTGTCCTTCATGGGCATTGATGGCAAAGAAGGTATTCCCGGATCAGGCAAATTGTATATCAATGGCACTTACACCTATGACACTGACAGCCAGACTTATAAAGAAACATCATCCTGACGGTAAGGTGGTATTTATAGGACCTTGCTCCGCAAAGAAGCTTGAGGCTATGTGGACAGAGGTTAGAAGTGAGGTGGATTTTGTACTGACATTTGAGGAGATGGCCGGAATCTTTGATGCCAAGCATATAGATATTGAAAATCTTGAGGAAGATCCTAACGGTGTCAACGATGCTTCTACAGCCGGAAGAAACTTTGCCGTAGCGGGAGGAGTTGCAAAGGCGGTAGTAGGCGTTATAAAGAAGCAATATCCTGACAAAGAAGTTAATGTTATGAATGCGGAGGGATTGGTTGACTGTAGGAAGATGGTAATGATGGCAAAGGCCGGAAAGTATCCGGGATATCTTCTTGAGGGTATGGCTTGTCCTGGAGGCTGTGTTGCAGGACCGGGTACAATGCAAAATATCAAGAAGTCACAGGGAGCCGTAAACCAATACGCATCAAAAGCAAGCCATATAGTGGCAAGTGAAACCGAATCCGTAAAGGAACTTGATAAATTGGTTGAATAAAATTAAAGCTATTAGCACTTGAGTTACTCGAGTGCTAATTTTTTATTGACATTTGTATTTTGGTTGATATAATAGGTATATCAGGCAAATGTGAAGCATTTGCTAATTTATTTGAGAGGTGATGACATGAAAAAGGGAAATTTATCAATAAACAGTGAAAATATTTTTCCGATTATAAAAAAATGGCTGTATTCAGATCATGATATATTTGTTAGAGAGTTGATATCAAATGCAACAGATGCAATAACAAAACTTAAAAAATTGAGTCTTGCAGGCGAGTTTACAAAGCCTGAAGATGAGAAGTATAAGATTGATGTTGAAATCAGTCCTAAGCAAAAGATTATCCGTTTTATCGACAACGGTATCGGTATGACTGAGGAAGAAGTTGAAAAGTATATAAATCAAATAGCTTTTTCAGGAGCGGTTGATTTTATAGAAAAGTATAAGGACAAGGCAAATGAAGAACAGATAATAGGACATTTCGGACTCGGATTTTATTCCGCATTTATGGTGGCTGATAAGGTGACTATAGATACATTATCATATAAGGAAGGCTCAAAGCCTGTTCATTGGGTAAGTGACGGCGGACTTGAGTTTGAAATGGGTGAAGGAGATAAAGATACAAGAGGAACTTCCATCACACTTTATCTTAATGAGAACTGCCACGAGTTTGCAAATGAGTTCAGAGTAAGAGAAATTTTAAACAAATACTGTTCCTTTATGCCTGAAGAGATTTTCTTAAAGGATATTGATGCCGAAGAGTCTACGCAGACAATAGATAAATCAGAGCTTTTGGATACCGATACCGTTATAGAGAATATCATAGAGCCTGCAAAGACTGAGGAAAAGGAGAAAGAAGACGGTACCAAAGAAGTTGTGGAAGTTGAACCTGCAAAGGAAAAGGTAAAGATAGTAAAGCGTCCTGTTCCGATAAATGATATACATCCGCTTTGGACAAAGCATCCTAACGAGTGCAGCGATGAGGAGTATATTGAATTCTACAGAAAAGTGTTTATGGACTACAAGGAGCCGCTTTTCTGGATTCATTTGAATATGGATTATCCTTTCAATCTGAAAGGTATACTTTACTTCCCTAAGATAAACAGCGAGTACGATTCTATAGAGGGTACTATAAAGCTTTACAACAATCAGGTATTTATTGCCGACAATATAAAAGAAGTTATTCCTGAGTTTTTACTGCTGTTAAAGGGTGTAATAGACAGTGCGGATATTCCTCTTAATGTATCGAGATCTGCACTTCAAAATGACGGTTCGGTAAAGAAAATCTCAGAGTATATTGCAAAGAAGGTGGCAGACAAGCTTTCCGGAATGTGCAAGACTGAGAGAGATAAGTATGAGAAGTACTGGGATGATATAGCACCTTTTATAAAGTACGGTTACTTAAAAGATGAGAAGTTCGGCAAGAAGGTAGAGGATTACATTTTATTCAAAACCATAAATGACAAATACCTTACAGTTGATGAGCTTATAAAAGAAGACAAGTCTGATGAGCCTGAGGATTTAGCAGATGAGAAAACGGGCAGTGATGAAAAGGCAAAAGAAAATGAAGAGAAAAAGACTGATATCTTCTATGTAAATGATGTAAAAGAGCAGAGTCAGTATGTAAATATCTTCAAATCGGCAGGCAAGGATGCTGTAGTACTTCCGCACAGTATCGATGTACCTTTTATATCAACTCTTGAAATGAAGAGAGGAGATGTAAAGTTCTTAAGAATAGACTCCGATGTCAGTGATGATATGAGAAGTGAGGATATAAGCGAGGAATCAAAGAAGGCTTATGATGAATTATGTGAGAAGGTAAAGAGTGCACTTCACAATGATAAGCTTAAGGTAAGTGTGGAGCATCTGAAGAATGATGAGATTTCTTCAGTTATTACGATATCTGAAGAGAGTAGAAGAATGCAGGAGATGATGAAGCAGTACGGTATGATGGGAATGGACCCTTCCATGTTCGGAGGAGAAGGAGAGACACTTGTACTTAATGCAAATCATCCGCTTGTAAAGGAACTCTTATCAGACAGTAACAAAGAGTATTTCGATATGATTTGTGAGCAGCTCTATGATATGGCTTCCATATCACATAGCCCGCTCTCACCTGAGAGAATGACTGCATTTATAAAAAGAAGCAATGAACTTATGTTAAAACTTAAATAAAAAATGAGGCTGTCACATCAAATGTGGCAGCCTCATTTTTATTAAATTACTCAACGCCTACCATAACGGATGTGGCCTTGATAATTGCATATGCTTCCTTACCTACGGCAAGTTCAAGCTCCTCTACAGCATTTTTTGAAATTGTAGAAGAAACTATACCGAGCTTTGTTTCAAGAGTTACGATATCATTTACGGCACCTACCTGAATATTTTTTACTGTACCTTTGAATTTGTTTCTTGCAGATATCTTCGGGAGCTCTGTAGCAATCATAACTTCTGTAGCCTTGATGACGGCAATTGCTTCAACACCCTCTTTAAGTCCCAATTCCTTGATGGCATTCATTGAAATAGTGGATGAAACAATCTCATCATTTACCTTGATAGATACGATACCGTTTACAGCACCTTCGTTAACATTAGCAACAATTCCTTTGAATTGATTTCTTGCACTTAATTTCATTTTGTAAAACCCCTTTTGCAAATAATTTACATAAAGCATATAGCCTTATGTATTTAAAGATTTTACCATATAACTGTAAAATATCAAGAAATTTTATAAAATATGGTAAGATATGTGTGGATATATTTTTACTTATAACTTGACTTATATAGGCGGTATAATTATAATGAATGTAGTTTTTAAAACTACATTAAACGGAGTTGAGATATATGACATGTAGATTGATTGGAGACAGTTGTACCGATTTGGATGATAATCTGAAGAAAGATGACAATATAGTCATTGTACCTCTCACACTTGAAATCGGAGATTACAGTGTTAAAGATGATGATAAATTTAATCAAAAAGATTTTATAAAAAGAATGGCGGAGTCAAAGATAGGAGCAAAGAGTGCCTGTCCGTCTCCGGAGGCTTTTAAAGAAGCTATGGAATGTGATACCGACATGGCTTTTGTGGTGACACTTTCAGAACATTTGAGCGGAAGCTACCAAAGTGCGGAGGTTGGAAAGAAGCTTTATGAAGAGGAGCATGACCACAAGGATATTTTGGTGCTTTCTTCAAAGTCGGCTTCCGCAGGTCAATACAGACTGATGTTGGAGCTTGACAAACTTTGTAAGCAGGGGTTTGGATTTGAGGAGATTTCAAAGAAAATCACCAAGCTTAGAGATGAGATGAAGACATACTTTGTTATTGAAACTCTTGATACATTAAGGAAAAACGGAAGACTTTCTGCAGTTACAGCATTTATAGCGTCAGCACTTAATATAAAGCCTATAATGGGTGCCGAGGACGGCGTAATAATAAAAAAAGACCAACAAAGAGGTATGCAAAAGGCACTTACAAAGATGGTAGAGATAGCCGTAAAAGAGGCGGGAGATAATGTATCCGAGAAGACTGTATGTATCACACATATAAATAATTTGGAGAGAGGTGAATATGTGGCCGATCTTTTTAAAAAGTCACGTAAGTTTAAGGATATAAAGATTGTAAACGGTGCAGGAGTTGCGACATTGTATGCAGGTGACGGAGGTATAGTCATCGCTGTAGGATAAATTAAAAGTACACAATAATAAATTGTGTACTTTTTTTGATTTTATGATAAACTACTTTTAGAAAACATGAGGTTATTTAGAACTTGTTTTACTAATATAGAGCGAGGATTTTATGAATTTACTTGATACAAAGGCTACGTTGGAAAACAAAGGGCAGAATTTATTGGAGAAATTATATACCAAGGTGGGAGTTAAGGATAATTTAAAGAGATATGAAGATGTTTTACAAGGATTTGTAAGAGAGTTCGGTGAAAAAAATGTTAAGCTGTTTTCATCTCCGGGAAGAACCGAAATCTCAGGAAATCACACGGACCACAACAACGGCAAGGTGCTTGGAGGAAGTATAAACCTTGACTGTATAGCGGCTGCGGCGGATAACGGTTCAAATATTGTAAATATTGTGAGTGAATCATTTTCACAAAAGTTCAGTATAGATATAAACGATATAAAACCGGGAGTTGAAAAGGTAGGCACTACTGAGTTACTTAAAGGTATTTTGGCCGGTTTCATAGAAAGAAATGCAAAGATAGGGGGATTTGACGCATATATCACAAGTAATGTTATTTCAAGTGCAGGTGTAAGCTCATCTGCAGCTTTTGAGACTCTTATATGCCAGATAATAAATACACTGTTCAATGACGGGAAACTCTCAAAGACGGATTATGCATATATAGGAAAGTATGCAGAGAATCACTATTGGGATAAGGCAAGCGGACTTTTGGACCAGATGTGTTGTGCCTACGGCGGACTTATCAGTATCGACTTTAAAAATCCTGATATGCCCAAGGTTACAGAGATAGATTTTGACTTTTCAGCTGCAAAGCATGATCTTATTATAGTTCAAACAGGAAGAGGACATGCCGACCTTTCTGCAGATTACTCATCCATACCGTCAGAGATGAAGAAAGTTGCGGAGTACTTTGGTAAAAAGACATTGTCTGAGGTGGATGAAAAGGAATTCTACAACAATTTGCCAAAGATAAGAGAGTATGCAAATGACAGAGCGGTGTTAAGGAGCATACATTTCTTTGATGAGAACAAGAGAGTGGAAGCTGAGGTGAATGCACTTGCACATAATGACTTTGATACATTCTTGAAAAATATAACCGAAAGCGGCAATTCGTCATGGAAGTATCTTCAGAATGTGTATACAAATGCTGCACCGAACGAACAGGGTATCACTGTGGCACTTGCACTTTCAGAGAGATTTTTGAAGGATAAAAATGTAGGTGCAACCAGAGTACATGGCGGAGGCTTTGCAGGAGTAATAATGGCAATGGTACCTGAAGAGTACAGTGATGAGTATGTTGCATATATGGACGGATTCTTAGGCGAGGGTTCTTCTTATAAGATGAAGATAAGACCTTACGGGTCTATTTGCCTGAATGATTTTATTTAAGGAGGAAAATATTGGAAAAGCAATATTCGGTAGCATGTTTGATAGTGGGAATACTAAGCTGTGTACTATGTTGTATGTGTGTAGGATTTCCGCTTGGAATAGCAGGAGTGGTACTGTTTGTACTGTCCACAAGAAACGGTAACGAAGCGGATGCAAAGGCTGTAATAGGTTTGATACTTTCAATAATCGGATTTATACTTTCTATAATATCCGCGGTATTTATTATTATCGCGGTTTTAAATTCACCTGATTCAGACAGAAATTACTATAATCATGACAGTGTATTTGACTACTTTGATTATGATAACGATTCGCTTGACTATGACGATGATTACAGATACTTGCCGTATGAATATGATGACGGTGTTTTTGACTACAACAAAAGTGACGGACTTAAAGAATTTTAATATATAAAGGATAGCGTATTAGCGTATGAAATGCCCATTTTGCCAAGCACAGGATACAAAGGTTATAGACTCACGCCCTGCCGACGATAACTCTTCAATAAAGAGAAGAAGGCAGTGTGAGAGCTGTAATAAGAGATTTACCACATATGAAAAGCTTGAGACAATACCTCTTATGGTAATAAAAAAGGACGAGTCCAGAGAGAATTTTGACAGATCAAAGATAGAAGCCGGAATCATACAAAGTTGTCATAAGAGGCCTGTATCCACTGCGGAAATTAAAAAGACCGTTGATGAGATAGAAAATCAAATATATGCGATGGAAGTCAGTGAAATACCTACAAGGACGATAGGTGAACTTGTGATGGAACAACTGAAAAATCTTGATGAGGTGGCCTATGTAAGGTTTGCGTCCGTATACAGAGAGTTTAAGGATGTAAGTACTTTTATGGATGAAATTGCAAAGCTTTTAAAGAAATGATATTTATGAATAAACTTTTTCCAAGATTGTACAAAAAAGATATATATGATATTGACTACAGGGGGCTTTATAACAGAGGGGTTCGGGCGGTACTTTTTGATATAGACAATACTCTTACCACACATGGGACAAGAGCCGACAGTTCAAATGTCGCTTTTTTCAAAAACTTAAGAGATATAGGCTTTAAGACCTGTCTTATATCGAATAATAAAGAAAAAAGAGTGCTTCCGTTTGCAAAAGCGGTAAATTCACCATATATTTATAAGGCAAATAAGCCTTCAAAAAGAGGATATATAAAGGCGATGGAGCTGCTTGAAGTAAAGGATAATCAGACTGTTTTTATAGGAGATCAGATCTTTACTGATATCTGGGGAGCAAACAGTGCAGGAGTTTATTCCATACTGGTAGATCCCATAAGCCCGAAAGAAGAGATACAGATAGTTTTGAAAAGACACCTTGAAAGAATTGTATTGTTCTTTTATAAAAGAGCTTTAGAAAAAGGAAGAAACAATGATTAGTGCAAGTACAAGTGTATACGGTATAGTAGGCAATCCGATAGAACACAGCCTGTCACCGCTTTTACAAAACGTTTTGGCAAAAGAGATAAATATTGATATGAGCTATGTGGCATTTCATGTGACGGATAATATAAAAGCTGCAATAGACGGCGCTTATCTGCTTGGAATAAAGGGATTTAATGTAACGATTCCTTTCAAAAAAGATATGATGAATATAGTAACCGACATAGACGAGAGAGCAAAAAAAATCGGAGCCATAAATACTCTAAAAAGGGTAAAGAGCGGATATAAGGGCTATAACACCGATATCCTCGGCTTAAAGCACAGCATAAAAATTAACGGAATGAGCATACACGGTAAGAATGTGATAATTCTCGGTGCAGGAGGTGCGGCAAAGGCTGCATTATATCTGGTGGTAGAAGAAGGTGCAAAGTCCGTCACCATCATAAACAGAAATGTTGAAAGAGCAAATGAGCTGAAAAAAGAGGTCTGTGATACTTTTAAAAATATATCGGTAGTGTCATTGGATGAACTTAAACAAAATTTAGATGTTTTGGAGCATAGCGATTATTTCGTGTTTCAGACCACCAATGTAGGTATGTATCCGAAAATTGATGAGTGCATAATAGATGATACGGGATTCTATGAAAAATGTGACTGCGGAATTGATTTAATCTACACTCCTTTTGAGACTGTATTTATCAAAAATATGCTTAAAGCAAATAAAAAATGTATCAACGGACTTGATATGCTTATACTTCAGGGAGTTGCAAGCTTTGAGATATGGAATGATATAAAGGCGGATAATACCGTAGTCAAAAAGGTAAAGGTTTTACTTACTGAAAAGTTAAAAGAGAGAATGAAATGAAGATTTTGGTAATAAACGGTGTAAATATGAACTTCCTCGGTATCAGAAACAAGGAAGTCTATGGAAATAAGGACTACAGTTATCTTCTGAAGATGATTGAAGAAAAGGCTAAAGAGCTTAAAGTGGAAGTGGAATGTTTTCAAAGCAATCATGAGGGTGCAATAGTTGACAAGCTTCAGGAAGCATACTTTGAAGATGTGGCAGGTATTGTAATAAATCCTGCGGCATTTACACATACAAGTGTGGCAATAAGAGACGCACTTGAAAGTCTCGGCTGTATAAAAGTGGAAGTTCATATATCAAATATCTCCGACAGAGAGGAGTTCAGGCACAGATCACTTACACAGCCCGTGTGTGACGGACAGATAGCCGGACTCGGGCTTGACGGATATACATTGGCAATGGAATATATAGTAAAGAATGTTACCGGACGGTAAATTTTAGCTTGATTTGAATTAAAAATTGTTATAAAATATCGTGAGTATCGCATGAAAGTTTAGGAGGAGATATAAATGGTTTCAGCAGGTGATT
>CAUQKD010000014.1:0-19194 GCA_963518365.1 uncultured Lachnoanaerobaculum sp.
AATATCAAGTCTCATCTAAGGGGTGATATGTCAAAAATTCCTGCCTATATAATAGGTAATGATATAAAAGAAATCAGTTTAAACATCGCTGAAATGACTGATGCCGAAAAATCCATCGTAGAGGCAGGTTCTCTTATAAATTATAATAAGAGCAAAATAAAATAGAAAGGAAGTGTATGGATAAAAAAAACAAAAATGAATCCAATGGCCTTAATAACAGGACGATAATAATACTTATAATTGCGGCCGCCATTGCATTTTTTGCGGTAAGTCTGCTCTCAAGCAGGTTAAAGAGTGCTACCACAAAGGAAGTACCCTATACCGAGTTTATGAAAATGGTAAATGACGGTAAGGTTGAATCTGTGAAGGTGATGGCAAATTCTATTGAAATCAAGGTTAAGCCTAATCTTTCGGATTACTCATCAATGACGGTTTATAAGACTGTCAGAATAGAGGATGATACATTGGTTGACAGACTTTATGCCGCCAATGTACCTGCGACTATGGAAAGGTTTGAGACCACCTCCGCAATATTGTCGTTTTTAAGCTTTATTCTGCCGTTTATATTCTTTGTACTCATGATGAACTTCTTAATGAAGAGAATGGGCGGCGGTGGATTCATGGGAGTTGGAAAGAGCAATGCCAAGGTATATGTTCAAAAAGAAACCGGTATTACATTCAAAGATGTAGCCGGTGAGGATGAGGCAAAGGAGTCTTTGACGGAAATAGTCGACTTTTTGCACAATCCCGAGAAATATACCAAGATTGGAGCCAAGCTTCCAAAGGGCGCTCTTTTGGTAGGACCTCCCGGAACCGGAAAGACCCTGCTTGCAAAGGCTGTAGCCGGAGAAGCGGATGTGCCTTTCTTTTCACTCTCAGGTTCAGATTTCGTTGAGATGTTTGTCGGTGTAGGTGCTTCAAGAGTAAGAGACCTATTCAAACAGGCACAGGAAGCGGCACCTGCTATTATTTTTATAGACGAGATAGATGCCATAGGTAAGAGTAGAGATTCAAGGATGGGAGGAGGAAATGATGAGAGAGAACAGACTCTCAATCAGCTTCTTTCAGAGATGGACGGTTTTGACTCTTCCAAGGGACTTATAGTACTCGGAGCTACAAACAGACCTGAGATACTTGACCCGGCGCTGCTTCGTCCGGGCAGATTTGACAGAAGAGTGATTGTAGAAAGACCGGACCTTAAGGGTAGAGTTGCAATCCTTAAAGTACATTCAAAAGATGTGTTGATGGATGACTCTGTAGACCTTGAGGCTATCGGACTTGCAACATCAGGTGCGGTAGGTTCCGACCTTGCAAATATGATAAATGAGGCTGCCATATTGGCTGTAAAGAAGGGGAGAAAGGCTGTAAAGCAAAAAGACCTTTTTGAAGCCGTAGAGGTGGTACTTGTCGGCAAGGAGAAAAAGGACAGAGTACTTAATCAGGAAGAGAGAAGGATTGTGTCATACCATGAGGTGGGACATGCTCTTATATCGGCTCTTCAAAAGAACTCCGAACCTGTTCAAAAGATTACCATTGTACCGAGAACTATGGGAGCCTTGGGCTATGTAATGTATGTGCCTGAGGAGGAGACATATCTGAAGTCTAAAAAAGAACTTGAGGATATGATTGTAAGTACTCTCGGAGGTAGAGCGGCGGAGCAGATAGTATTTGAGTCTGTGACAACAGGTGCTTCAAATGATATTGAAAAGGCCACTTCTATTGCCAGAGCCATGGTTACTCAATACGGTATGAGCGAGAGATTCGGCCTTATAGGTCTTGCAAAGGTTGAGAACCAGTATCTCTCAGGCAGAGCTGTACTTGACTGCGGAGATACTACAGCTACCGAAATAGACAATGAGGTAATGAGAATCCTTAAAAACAGCTATGATGAAGCTCTTAGAATACTCAGTGAAAACAGAGATGTAATGGATAAGCTGGCTGAATTCCTTATAACAAAGGAAACAATAACAGGCAAAGAGTTCATGAAGATTCTAAGAGAGATAAAGGTACTGCCGGAAAAGGTTGAAATAAAGAAGGCTATATTGGTATAAAATAAAGATGCCGGATTGGAAGGTCAATCCGGTATTTTTGTATACTGTTTTGAGTTAGTAGGGGATATAGAAAATAAAATCTGATAACAGTATAATATTAAGCGAGTAAAGTTTTTAAAGGGGTGTTTGTATGTCGATAATTAAAATTGAAAATCTTACTTTTTCATATTACGGATATATAAATCCTATATTTGGAGAAGTCACATTTTATTTTGATACAAACTGGAAAACCGGTTTAATAGGCAGGAACGGGATTGGGAAATCAACTCTGTTTAGATTACTTTTGGGAGAGGAGGAGTATAAAGGAGAAATAAGTAAAAGTGTGGAATTTATCAAATTTCCACCGGATATATCAGATACATCAAAAACCGTCATAAAGTTATTTAAGGAGCTGACAAAAGATGTGGGAGAGTGGAGATTTTTGCGGGAGCTTAATTTATTATATATAGATGAATCTCTTATATACAGAGAGTTTGAAACCTTGTCTAAGGGGGAGCAGACAAAAATTCTACTGGCTGTTTTATTTACAAATGAAAAAGATTTTTTGCTTATTGATGAGCCTACAAATCATTTGGATATTGAAGGTAGAAAAATTGTCAGTGAATATTTAAAGAGTAAAAAAGGTTTTTTGCTTATATCACATGATAGAGATTTTTTGGATGGATGTATTAATCATGTTATTTCTATCAATAGAAGCTCTATTGATGTTCAAGCCGGAAATTTTACATCATGGTATGAAAATAAAATGATGAAAGACAGTTTTGAAATCACCCAAAATGAAAGACTAAAAAAAGATATCAAGAGATTAAGGGAAGCATCTAAGCAGAGCAAGAGTTGGTCGGACAAGATTGAAAAAACAAAAAAGGGTGTAAAGGTATCAGGTGTAAAACCTGATAAGGGATATATCGGGCATCAGTCGGCAAAGATGATGAAGAAATCTAAAAATCTGGAAAACAGGCAAAATAAGGCAATAGAAGCAAAACAAAAATTATTAAAAGATATTGATACAAAGGAAAGCTTATTGATTAATTGCTTACAGCATCATAAAGATACTCTAATCTCAGTCAGCAATTTATCGGCATATTATGGAGAAAAGCAGATATTAAGCAATCTAAGTTTTGAAATAAAGCGGGGAGATATACTGGCTGTATATGGCAAAAACGGTAGCGGAAAATCTACATTGATTAAAATTTTATCGGGTTTAAATAATAACTACAGCGGGGAAATAAAGCCGGCAAGTAATCTTAAGATATCCTATATTCCTCAAAATACTTCTGATTTACATGGCAGTCTTGTTCAATATATTAAAAATATGGAGGCTGATGAAACATTATGTAAAACCATTCTCAGAAAATTGGGTTTTTCAAGAGAATTATTTGAGACGGATATGCAAAATTACAGCGACGGACAAAAAAAGAAGGTTTTGTTATCTATAAGTCTGTCAAAACCTGCCCATTTATTTATATGGGATGAACCACTTAATTATATAGATGTAATCTCAAGAATACAGATTGAGGAAATTATAAAAGAGTCAAAACCTACATTGGTGTTTGTAGAACATGACAGGAGATTTGTAGAAGATGTAGCCAATAAGATAATATATTTGTAGTATATTATAAAGTCAGGGTGGGTTATTGTACCCCACCCTGACAGCAAATTATTTTTTCTTTTTTCTCTTTTCTTCACAGTAGATACAGCGATATACCTCGTTTTCCTTATCTGAAAGATAGAAGATATGAGGAAGCTCCTGCTCGATAGATGTGATACATCTCGGGTTCTTACATTTGATGATGTTGGTTATCTTCTCAGGTAATGAAACAGTCTTTTTCTCAACTATAGCATTATTTTTTATAACATTGATTGTGATATTGTGGTCGATATATCCGATTACGTCAAAGTCAATCAAATTAAGCACATCACCCTCTATCTTTATGATATCTTTTTTACCCATCTTTTTTGACTTGGCATTCTTTATGATAGCAACAGGGATATCCAGCTTGTCAAGTCCTAAATTATAGTATATATCAAGGCTCTTACCTGCCTCTATATGGTCAAGTACCACGCCTTCACTTAATCCGCTTATAATTAACATTATATTACCTCCAAAAGAGTGAGAATCAACGCCATTCTTACATATACGCCAAACTGTGCCTGCTTAAAGTATGCTGCTCTCGGGTCGTTATCCACCTCAACACTGATTTCATTTACTCTTGGAAGTGGATGAAGTATGTACATATCTTTCTTTGCATGTGAGAGTTTCTTCTTGTCAAGTATATAGGTATCTTTCAAACGGATATAGTCCTCTTCATTGAAGAAACGCTCTCTTTGCACTCTGGTCATATAGAGTATATCAAGTTCAGGTATAGCCTCGTCAAGGTTGGTTACCTCGTCAAACTCTATATTGTTGGCCTTAAGTACATCGTCTCTGATATAGTCGGGAACTTTCAGCTCTTCCGGAGAAATAAGAACAAATTTGATATTCGGATATCTTATAAGAGCGTTGATAAGAGAATGTACAGTTCTGCCGAACTTAAGGTCGCCGCAAAGACCCACAGTAAGATTTGCTATATCTCCTTTAAGTCTCTTGATTGTAAGAAGGTCTGTAAGTGTCTGTGTAGGATGCTGATGTCCGCCGTCTCCTGCATTGATTACTGGAATGGAAGAAAACTTGCTTGCAACCAGCGGTGCACCTTCTTTTGGATGACGCATAGCCGCTATATCGGCATATGATGAGATGACTCTGATAGTATCTGCAACACTTTCGCCCTTTGCCGCAGATGACGAGTCGGCAGAATGAAAGCCAAGTACGCTACCTCCCAAATTAAGCATAGCAGCTTCAAATGAAAGTCTGGTTCGTGTGCTTGGCTCATAGAACAAAGTTGCTAATTTTTTTCCTTCACAAATTTTGGAATACTTATCCCTGTTGTTTTCAATATCAATAGCAAGCTCCAAAAGCTTATTAGTTTCTTCAACAGAAAAATCCAACGGGTTTAAAAGATGTCTCATACTTCTCCTTTACAAAAATCATTTTTCGTATTATAGTCCAAATTTTATACTTTTACAAGATTAAAAATATAAAAAGCATTTTATAGACAAGTGTCTATTAAAGTTCTAATGTTGATATTTACAAATATATCTATTTGCAATATACTTACATTCTGTTAATGAAGTTTTAGAGAGGTTGGATGATATGAAGGAAACAAACCAAAAGGATTTTGCAGGGTTTATTGTAGATCATAATAAAGGAATAAGGAGAATTTTTTTGATTTTGCTCTTTATTTCACTTCTTTTTACACCGTTTGTAAATATAAACTACGATTTGACTAAGTATTTACCTGCAAGCGCACCTTCAAAGGCCGCAATAAATAAGATGGAAGAGACATTCGGATATCCGGGAACTGCCAGACTGATGCTGAAGGATGTCACAATATATGAGGCTAATGCAATTAAGCAGCAACTTGAAAAAGTCGAAGGCGTGGACAGGATACTTTGGCTTGACACTACCGAGAATGTCTATGAGTCAAACAGCTTTATGAAATATGATGACGTATCGGATTATTATAAGGATAATAAGGCTGTAATGGATATAACTTTTGTAAAGGGTGATTCAAGTAAGCTTACACATAAGGCAATTGATAAGATGGAAAAGATAATAGGCGACAGGGGCTATCTGGTAGGAAGCGCGCCACAGAATAAGTTTACCGAAGAAGAAGTTTCATCTCAGATGAATCTCATACTTGCAATAGGTGTAATATTTGTATTTTTGGTACTTTTGGTGACAACTTCTTCATGGTTTGAGCCGGTACTTTTCTTAAGCGTTATCGGAACTGCGATATTTATAAACAGAGGTACGAATATATTTTTAAACAGTATCTCGTTTATTACAAACAATGTGTCGGCGGTATTACAGCTTGCGGTGTCTATGGACTATTCAATATTTTTGCTGAATGCATATAAGGTGGAACAAAAAAAGGAAGCAGATAAGACAATTGCGCTAAAGAATGCGCTCAGAACATCTATAAAGACTATTTCGGCAAGCTCACTTACCACATTTGTAGGATTTATAGTCTTTGTAATAATGAAATTTTCAATGGGCTTTGACCTCGGTATCGTACTGGCAAAGGGAATTGTATGTTCCATCTTTTCTATAGTATTTTTTATGCCTTCACTGATACTGAGCTGGATGCCTATAATTGAAAAGACAAGACATAGAGAATTTTTACCTGAATTTGACAAGACATCAAAGTTTGTAAACAAGGTTTCAAAGGGATTTTTTATATTTGCACTTGTTATACTGATTCCTTCATACATGGCACAGGGAATGACCAACTTTATGTATGGAAATGATGCCGTAGGTGCAGGAGAAGGCACTTCCTTATATGAACACAGTGAGGAGATAAACAAGGTATTCGGCAGGTCAAATCTGAATGTTATATTGGTACCTGCTACAAGCAATGTTACGGAGAAGGCGCTTGCGGAGAAGTTAAAGTCTCTTGATTATGTAAAGAGTGTCACATCCTTGGCGGATACACTGCCTGACGGAATACCTGAAAAAATTATTCCAAGTGATACCGTAAGCTTATTACACAAGGACGGATATGCCAGAATACTTGTATTTACAAAGACCAAGGGTGAGAGTAAGCTTGCGTACAGCTCGGCAAATGAGATAAAGCAGATAGTAAATGAGTATTATCCGAATGAGAACTATATTACAGGTAATACCTACGCCACTATGGATATGGAAAAGATACTTAAGGAAGACTATAACAAGGTAAATAATTTATCATTGCTTGGAGTATTTTTGGTAGTCGCATTCTCATTTAAGTCGGTACTTCTTGCCGTACTTGCTATGATACCTATTGAAATGGCTATTTTTGTAAATATGAGCTTTTCATATATATATGGAACGAAGCTGGCTTTTATAGGATATATAGTTGTCAGCAGTATTCAGCTCGGTGCGACTGTAGACTATGCCATACTTTCAATTTCAAACTACAGAGAGCTTAGAAAGAGACTTAATAAGAAAGAATCCGCAATCAAAATGACCAAGTTCAGTATGCACTCCATACTTACTTCAGGTACAATTCTTGTTATCTGCGGTTATGTTGTAAGCTTTATTTCAAAGCTTCCGGCAATAGGACAGCTCGGACATCTTATAGGCAGAGGTGCGATAGTGTCTATGGCATTTGTTATCTTTTTGTTGCCTGCACTGCTTATGATATTTGACGGTCTGCTGGTAAAAGAAAATAAGATATTGGCTGCAATAAAGCAAAAAATCGGAAGAAAGTAGATAATTATAAAATTTATAAGGCGTTATCATATGTTGTTATCCACATGATGGCGCTTTTTTATATTTTTCATATTTTTATGAAAATATTTTCAAAAAATGCTTGACAACTTATATGTACTCTGTTATAGTACA
Source organism: uncultured Lachnoanaerobaculum sp. (assembly GCA_963518365.1). Taxonomy (GTDB): domain Bacteria; phylum Bacillota; class Clostridia; order Lachnospirales; family Lachnospiraceae; genus Lachnoanaerobaculum. Next base: position 7,474 of record CAUQKD010000014.1, read on the forward strand.
TATATAACAAATAAAGAACAAAGGTGGTGAGTTAATGAACATTAGCAAATTTACGCAAAAGTCCATTGAGGCCGTTCAGAATATGGAAAAGGTTGCTGCTACTCATGGTAATCAGCAAATCGAACAGATACATCTGTTGGCATCACTGTTAGATATAGAAGGCTCATTGATAGTCAATCTTATAAAGAAAATGGGTATCAATGAAATTGAATTTAGAAATGAAGTTGAGGCTGCTATTGAAAAACTTCCAAAGGTCAGCGGCGGTCAAAGCTATATAGGCAATGATTTAAATAAAATATTGATAACAGCTGAGGATGTTGCAAAGAGTATGGGAGATGAATATGTCTCTGTAGAGCATATTTTCTTAAATATGATTGAGAATCCTTCATCTGATATAGCACAGATTTTTAGAATGTACGGCATTGATAAGGATAAATTCTTAAAGGTGCTTTCAGAAGTCAGAGGTAATCAAAGAGTTGTTTCAGACAATCCCGAAGCGACATATGATACACTCAATAAGTACGGTTATGACTTGGTTGAGCGTGCAAGGCAGCAAAAACTTGACCCTGTAATAGGAAGAGACAGCGAGATAAGAAATGTGGTAAGGATACTTAGCCGTAAGACAAAGAACAACCCGGTGCTTATCGGTGAACCGGGTGTAGGCAAGACTGCGGTAGTTGAAGGACTTGCAGGCAGAATAGTGGCCGGTGATGTTCCTAACAACTTAAAGGATAAGAGACTTTTTGCACTTGATATGGGTGCACTTATAGCAGGTGCCAAGTACAGAGGTGAGTTTGAGGAAAGACTTAAGGCTGTACTTGATGAAGTGAAGAAATCAAACGGAGAGATAATACTTTTCATTGATGAGCTTCACACTATAGTAGGTGCAGGCAAGACTGAAGGAAGCATGGATGCCGGAAATATGCTAAAGCCTATGCTTGCAAGAGGTGAGTTGCATTGTATAGGTGCAACTACACTTGACGAGTACAGAAAGTACATTGAAAAGGATCCTGCACTTGAGAGAAGATTCCAGCCTGTACTTGTAGAAGAGCCTTCTGTAGAGGATACAATATCTATTCTCCGTGGACTTAAGGAAAGATATGAGAGTTATCACGGTGTTAAGATAACTGACGGTGCGCTGGTAAGTGCGGCGGTACTTTCAGACAGATATATAAGTGACAGGTTTTTACCTGATAAGGCTATTGACCTTGTAGATGAGGCATGTGCCCTTATAAAGACTGAGCTTAACTCTGTTCCTACAGAGATTGATGAGTTAAACAGAAAGCAGATGCAGCTTCAAATAGAAGAGACAGCACTGAAGAAAGAGGATGACAATCTTTCAAAAGAAAGACTTGAAGCACTTCAAAAGGAGTTGGCGGAAGTCAATGACGAGCTTAACGAAGCCAAGTCAAAGTGGGAAAATGAAAAGAAAAGTGTTGAGGGGCTTGCAAAGCTCAGAGGTGAGATAGACGAGGTTAAAAGGCAGATAAGTGCCGCAAAACAAAGTTATGACCTTAACAAGGCTGCCGAGTTGCAGTACGGTAAGTTACCTGAACTTAAAAAGCAGTTACAGGCTGAAGAAGAGAAGGTAAAGAAAGAAGATTTAAGCCTGCTTCGTGAGTCGGTTACAGATGATGAGATTGCAAGGATTATATCAAGGTGGACAAATATCCCTGTATCAAAGTTAAATGAGAGTGAGAGAGAGAAGACACTTCATCTTGCAGATACATTGCATGAGAGAGTAATAGGACAGGATGAGGCTGTAGATAAGGTTACAGACGCTATTATTCGCTCAAGAGCAGGTATAAAGGACCCTTCAAAGCCTATAGGATCGTTTCTGTTCCTCGGACCTACAGGTGTAGGTAAGACGGAGCTTGCGAAATCACTTGCAAAGGCACTGTTTGACGATGAGAACAATATGATAAGAATCGATATGAGTGAGTACATGGAGAAATTCTCCGTGAGCAGACTTATAGGAGCTCCTCCGGGATATGTAGGATATGATGAGGGCGGACAGCTTACAGAGGCAGTCAGAAGAAAACCTTATTCCGTAGTGCTCTTTGATGAGATTGAGAAGGCACATCCTGATGTATTCAATGTACTTTTACAGGTATTGGATGACGGTAGAGTTACAGATTCTCTCGGTAAGACTGTAGACTTTAAAAACACCATTATCATTATGACATCAAATATCGGTTCCGCATATTTGCTTGACGGTATCAATACCTACGGTGATATAAGTGATGATGCCAGAGGCAAGGTTATGAACGAGCTTAGAAACAGCTTCAGACCTGAGTTCCTTAACAGACTTGACGAGATAATTATGTTCAAGCCTCTTACAAAGGACAATATCGGCGGTATTATCAACCTGCTTATTGACGAACTTAATTTAAGGCTTAAGGATAAGGAACTTACTGTAGAACTAAGTGATGCCGCAAAGAGCTATATCATTGACAACGGTTATGACCCTGCATACGGTGCAAGACCGTTAAAGAGATATCTGCAAAAGAATGTGGAGACTATGGTTGCAAGGCTTATACTTTCAGACGGAGACCTTAGTGCAAAGGATATCATTTATATCGATCTTGATCCTTATAATGAACTTAGTGCAACTGTAAAAAAATAAGATATAAATTTAAAGAGTCGGGCAACCGGCTCTTTTTTTTATGCCAAAATTAGACGTTTGTGGTATAATGAATCGGATTATATAATTTTAGATTGTTAGGTTGCTTTATAAGCTTAACAGCCTGAATACTTAGGAGTTTTATGTTTGATTTTTTTAGAACGGGTCATATAGCATTTGTTCATTTATTCTACATCAACTTGGTGTTGTCCATTGTGATTGTGTTCTTTCAAAGAAGAGAGCCGAGAGCCGTGTGGACATGGCTTTTGGCGCTCAATTTTTTGCCTGTGGTAGGCATTATACTTTATCTGCTTATAGGACAGGATTACAGAAAGTCCAAAATGTTTAAAATAAAAAATGTAGAGGACAGTATAAGGAAGGCGGCTATAAAGCAGGAAAAGTTCTTTGCCAACAATGACAGGGTATTAAACGATCCCTATACAAAGGATTATCAAAGGCAGATGCAGTACAATCTGATGTCGGGCGGGTCGCTTATGACAATGAAGAATACCTTAAAAATATTCAACGACGGGAACGACAAGTTCGATGCACTGATTGAGGATATAAAAAATGCCAAGGAATATATTCATTTACAGTATTATATAATAAAAAACGATTACCTCTTTAGGAATATATCAAGAGAGCTTATAAAAAAGGCAGATGATGGTGTGGAGGTAAGAGTACTGTTTGACGGAATGGGCGGCAGATTTATGTCCAAAAAGATTTTAGATAATATGAAAGCTCATAAGATAAAAATAGGTGTATTCTTTCCTGCCGCGCTCGGCAAGATAAATTTTCGTATAAACTACAGAAATCACAGGAAGATAGCGGTTATTGACGGTAAAATAGGCTATGTCGGAGGTTTCAATATAGGAAAAGAGTATGTGGACGGCTCAAAAAAATTCGGACATTGGAGAGATACGCATCTTAGGATAGTGGGTGAGGCGGTCAACGGACTGGAGCTTAGATTCGGTCTTGACTGGAATTATGCCGCCAAGGAAGATATCTTTAACAGCGACAAATATTTTAAGCCACTTGAGGAGATGAACATTTTACCTAAAAACGGTGACGATGTTCTTAGAATGCAGATAATATCAAGCGGTCCGGATTCCGAGACAAAGCTTATCAGAGATAATTATATAGAGATTATCAATAATGCAAAGGACCATGTGTATATTCACACGCCTTATTTTATACCTGACGAAGCGTTTATGAGTGCGCTTAATGTGGCTGCAAGGTCGGGTGTTGATGTAAGGCTTATGATACCGTGTATGCCTGATCACCTTTTTGTATATTCAGCCACTCTCAGTTGGGCAGGTACACTGCTTGAGGCGGGAGGAAAGGTTTATACATATGAGAGGGGATTTTTGCATGCCAAGTCTGTAATGGCTGACGGTAAGGTGGCATGTGTCGGAACCGCAAATATGGATATAAGAAGCTTTGAGTTGAATTTTGAAGTAAATGCCATGATCTATGACGAAGAAGTCACAACAGAACTTGAAGATAATTTTATGAGAGATATTTATGATTCTAAGGAGTATACATTTGATATGTATAAGAATCGCTCACTACTGCAAAGAATAAAAGAGCAGGTGAGCAGACTCCTAAGCCCGTTATTATAAGGAGAGGATTTTTATATGATAAAATTTATATTGGTAGCACTTGGACTGTTTTTGTATCTGGTACTTTTTATACCTGTAATGCTTATTTTGCTTATTGTAAGGAAATTTCGACCTGATATTTCGACATCCGTTGCACAGGGTATGGTAAGTACGGTATTCAGACTTATGATTTTTATTACAGGCTCGAAAGTGGAGGTAATAGGGAGTGAGAATATACCGAGGGACGGCGGTGTGCTGTTTGTAAGTAACCACAGAAGCTATTTTGATATTCTTACAGGTTTCGGATACACAAAAAAGCCGCTTGGATTTGTGGCAAAATATGAGATGATACATGCACCGCTTCTTAAGCAGTGGATGGAACTTGTAAACTGTTTGTTCTTGAACAGACAGGATATCAAGCAGGGCTTAAAGACTATAATAAAGGGTATAGACCAGGTAAAATCAGGTGTTTCGGTGTGGATTTGTCCTGAAGGCGGCAGAAATATGAACTCTGATGTAACGAATGTGAAGGAGTTCAAAGAAGGTTCGTTAAAGATTGCGGAAAAAGGTAAAGTTCCTGTAGTTCCTGTAGCCATATACGGCACATATGAGATATGGGAAGAGCATATGCCGTATATGAGAAAGAGCAAGGTAATAATAGAGTACGGAAAGCCGATTATAATAGATGAGTTGCCTGATGCTGAAAAGAAAAAGCTTGGAGTATATACCAGAAGTAAGATAGTAGAGATGCTTGAAAATATGGCGGCACAAAATAAGGCCCGGGAGTAGTATGCAAGGACTTGAAGAGATAAAAGCAAAGCTTGATGAGACTGATGAAAAGATAATAGAGCTGATAGATAAAAAAAGAGAGCTTGTAAAGCTGATATCAAAGGTAAAATATAAAGAAAGTAATGTCGAGTTTATTTGTAAGGAATATATGGACTTTGATATGAAAAGAGTTGTGTATCAGGGCGTAGAGGGTGCTTATTCACATATAGTTACAAAAAAGCTTTTCCCGGATGTGGATGCACAAAATGTAAACACCTTTGAAGATGCGATAAATGAGGTATTAAACGGAAATGTAAAGTATTGTATAATACCTATAGAGAACTCGTCAGCCGGAATAGTAAGTGATGTATACGATTTGCTCTTAAAAAAGGATGTTGTTATTGTGGCGGAGTATGATCTTCATATCAGTCACTGCCTTTTGGGGATAAGAGGTGCAAAGCTTGGTGATATAAGGACTGTTTATTCCCATCCTCAGGCACTGATGCAATGTAGCGCCTACCTTAAGGAGCATCCGGCTTGGAGTCAAATAAGCCTTTTAAATACGGCACTTTCAGCAAAGAAGGTAAGAGACGACAAAGATATATCACAGGCTGCCATAGCTTCAAAACTCTCAGGGGATTTATATGACCTTGATATTTTGGATGAGGGAATCAACAGAAATGTAAACAACACTACAAGATTTGTGGTACTCAGTAAGGAGAAGATTTTTTCGAAAAAGTCAAACAAGCTCAGCTTGATTTTAGAGCTGCCGCATGAAAAGGGTATGCTTTACAATATTCTCGGAATATTTGTACTCAACGGATTAAACCTTGTGAAGGTGGAGTCAAGACCTATACCTGAAAAGACCTTCGAATACAGATTTTTTATTGATATCGAGGGTAATTTGAGTTTGTCAAATGTCTCAAATGTGCTTGAGATACTGAAAAAAGAAGTTACTTTTTTAAAGATTTTAGGTAATTATTGTTCAGTAAAGTAAGGAGTATTTATGTACAGTATAATTGATGATTTGATTTTATATAGAAATTTGAAATTTGAAGATACGATAAGAGAATTTTGGACTTTAAATAAGGACAGTGTAGATACAAGTAAGACAATTGCTAAGTTACTTGAGGTGGCGGGAGAGTATGGTCTTGACGGTAACCTTTGGGAAAATGTCCTTGCACTTGCGCTTGCGTACAATGAAAATGTATATTCAAAAGCTACAGAAATCATCGGTGAGACTAAAGGCAGTATAAATACCTTTGCGCTGCATGATTTTAAGATTTTTAGAGATTTATTTCACTTTGTACCGGATATAGATGATGAACTTTTGGAGGCAATATCACACTATATAGGTAACGGAAGAGATTCAAAACTTGTAAATACAAGAGTCAGAGACAGAATTTTAAGATTGTCAAAGCAGCTCTCAAGTGCGGAGTCAGATGTGGATTTTAAAAATATCGTTACAGAGTTTTATAAGGAGTACGGTGTAGGTAAATTCGGTCTTAATAAGGCATTTCGTATAGAAGAAAGCAATGATCTTAATTCTGCAAATATTATACCGATTACAAGAGTTGAGCATGTATATCTGGAGGATATAATAGGCTATGATATTCAAAAGAAAAAGCTCATAGACAATACCGAGAGTTTTATAAACGGTAAGCCTGCAAACAACTGCTTGCTATATGGTGATGCCGGAACCGGAAAGTCATCAAGTGTAAAGGCGATTGTAAATGAGTACTATGATAAGGGACTTAGAATTATAGAGATTTATAAGCATCAGTTCAGATATCTGTCGGATATACTTGAGCAGTTAAAAGACAGAAACTACAAGTTTATAATATATATGGATGATTTAAGCTTTGAGGAGTCGGAGCTTGAATATAAATATCTCAAAGCTATTCTTGAAGGAGGTTTCGGAAAGAGACCTGAGAATGTACTTATCTATGCTACAAGTAACAGAAGACATCTAATAAGAGAGAGCTTCAGAGATAAGACTGAGACTGATGAAGAGCTTCACAGCCGTGATACGGTGGAAGAAAAACTTTCACTTTCAGCAAGATTCGGTGAAAAGATCTACTACGGTTCACCTGATAAGAAGGAGTTTAACGGCATTGTACTTTCACTTGCGAAAAAGCACGGTATTGATATGGATGAGAAGGAAATACTTGCAAAGGCAAATATGTGGGAACTCTCACACGGAGGTATGTCCGGAAGAAGCGCAACACAGTTTATAACTTATTTACAGGGTCAAAAATAATATGGAGAGCGTATGGAAAAGGGAGACATAAGATATTTTGCGGCTATTGATGTAGGTTCGTTTGAACTTGAACTTGGAATTTATGAAATATCGGCTAAGACCGGTATAAAGAGAGTTGATTACATAAAGCATACCATTGCACTTGGCAGTGATACATATAAGTACGGAAAGATAAGCTATGAAATGATTGACGAGCTTTGTGATGTATTATCCGATTTCAAAAAAATAATGAAATCATACATAGTGGACGATTATAAGGCCTATGCTACCAGTGCTATGAGAGAAGCCTCCAACAATATGCAGGTACTTGATCAGATAAAGGTCAGAGCAGGCGTAGATATAACTATCATATCAAACTCGGAGCAAAGATTTATCAACTATATGTCTATTGATGCCAAGGGGGAACTTTTTGAAAAGTATATAAAGAGCGGTACCGCAATTGCAGATGTGGGATTTGGCAGTATGCAGCTTACACTGTATGATAACGGCGCGATACAGAGTACTCAAAATCTTTCGCTGGGAGTACTAAGGCTTAGAGAGATGGTGGAAGAGATAGACAATATCACTGAAAAAAAGCACAATGTACTTACAGAGCTGATAGATAATGATTTGAATACTTTCAAAAAGATATATCTTAAAGACAAAAAGGTAAAGACTATTATAGGTATAGGCGAGCCGCTAATGTATATGTTCAAATATATGAACCGCGATGCTGACGATATGATAGTAAATTATGAGGAGTTTATCGCACTCTTTGATAAGATAAGGGATAAGAGCGTGGAGGAAATAGAAAATATACTTGGAGTAGGTAAAAACTACGCAAAGATGATAATACCGAGTGTACTTATTTTCCAAAGAATCTTCGATCTTTTCAATGCCAAGGAAATATGGTTGCCAGGTACACTTCTTATAGACGGTATTGCGGCTGAGTATGCCAAGAAAAGCAATATAGTCAGCACAGGACATGACTTCAGAGCGGATATTATAGCATCATCAAAGAGTCTGGCAAAAAGATACAGAGGTAACAGTAAGCACACCACAGTGGTGGAAAAAAATGCCCTGATGATATTTGATGCCATAAAGAGTCTGAGCGGTCTGAGTGAAAGAGACAGACTGCTTGTGCAGATAGCGGCAATCTTACACAATATCGGTAAGTTCATAAATATGAAAAACAGTGATGTGGCCACCTACAATATTATTTCATCAAGTGAGATTATAGGTATATCACATGATGAGAGAATGTTGGTTGCCGAGATGTCAAATATCGACACTGAAGAAAGTATCTACAATAAAAGAGATATCAGATTGGCAAAGTTAAGTGCGATATTGCAGATGGCAAATGCTCTTGACAGGTCACATAAGCAAAAGATAAAGGACTACAGTTTGAAACTTGATGATAATAAGCTGATTTTAGAGATAAGGTATATGGGAGATTTGAGCCTTGAGATGCTGAGCTTTAATTCGCATAGAGACTTTTTTAGAGAAATTTTTGGAATAGAGTTTGTTTTAAAACAGATAAGGACTTTTTGATAGAAAGGAGTTGGCTTTATGGAAAAGTTTGACAATGTGGAATATTTTACCAACAGAGAACTGTCTTGGCTTAAGTTCAACACAAGAGTCTTACATGAAGCTAAAGATGATGATGTAAAGATTTTTGAAAGACTGAAATTTTTAAGTATCACATCATCAAACTTAGATGAATTTTTCATGGTAAGGATTGCATCACTCAAGGATATGGTGGATGCCGACTATAAGAAAAAAGATATTGCGGGAATGAGTGCGGATAAACAGCTTAATGTACTTGCAAAAGAGACACATGATTTTGTAAGAAAGCAGTATGAAATCTACAGTTCACTGTTACCTCTTCTTAAAGAAAATCATTTGTATATAGCAGGTCACGGTGACGAACTTTCACATAGTGAGAAAAAGTTCATAAACGAATACTTTGACGAGTTTGTATATCCCGTACTTACTCCTATGGCCGTGGATGCGTCAAGACCGTTTCCTCTTGTAAGAAATAAGACACTTAATATTGCGGCTCTTATCAGAAAGAGAAAGGATGAAAGCTCAAAGAAGAAGAAAAAGGATGTCTACCTTGGAAATGTGGATGGAGATATGGACTTTGCAATGGTACAGGTACCGTCTGTACTTCCAAGAATTGTAGAGATTCCTACAGATTCCGAGGAAAGAAAGATAATCTATCTTGAAGATATTATCGAAAAAAATATTGATAAGCTTTTCTTAAACTATGAGGTAATCTCGGCTGCAACCTTCAGAGTAATGAGAAATGCGGAGTTTAAGCTTGATGAGGACGAGGCACTGGACCTTTTAGAGGAAATCAAGAAGAAGTTAAAGAAAAGACAGTGGGGAGAGGCAATCAGACTCGAAGTTGAAGAGAGGATGGATACAAGCCTTTTAAACTTTTTAAAAAACGAGCTTAATGTTGATGAAGAGGATGTATTCAGAATAGACGGACCTCTGGATCTTACAGTTCTTATGAAGATATACTCACTTGACGGCTTTGACAATCTGAAGGATAAAAAGCATATCCCTGTAGCCAACGCAAGACTTTTGGATTGTGAAGATATTTTTGAGGAAATAAAGAAAAAAGATATTTTACTTTCACATCCGTATGAGAGTTTTGATCCTGTGATAGATTTTGTATCAAAGGCGGCTGCAGACAAGAATGTACTTGCTATCAAGCAGACACTTTACAGAGTCAGCGGAAATTCTCCTATTATAAAGGCGCTTGCAAATGCGGCGGATAACGGTAAGCAGGTCACGGTTTTGGTTGAGCTTAAGGCAAGGTTTGATGAGGAAAACAATATCAACTGGGCAAGGATGCTTGAAAAGGCGGGATGTCATGTAATCTACGGTCTTGTAGGATTAAAGACTCACTCGAAGATAACTTTGGTGGTAAGAAGAGAAGAAGACGGTATCAGAAGATATGTACACCTTGGAACCGGAAACTATAATGATTCCACAGCAAAACTGTATACAGACCTCGGTATGTTTACAGCAAGAGAAAGTTACGGTGAGGACGCTACGGCGGTCTTTAACATGCTTAGCGGATATTCCGAACCGCCGTTTTGGAAAAGATATGTGGTAGCACCGCTTTGGATGAAGGATACTTTCTTAAATAAAATAAATCAATGTACAAAGGCTGCAAAAAACGGCAGTGATGCTCATATAATTGCCAAGATGAATTCACTTTCAGACAAGGATATTATAGAAGCGCTTTATGCCGCAAGCTGTGCGGGAGTGAAGATAGAGCTTATAGTCAGAGGTATATGTTGCCTCAGAGTAGGAATAAAGGGAGTATCTGAAAATATTACGGTAAGGTCTATAGTGGGTACATTCCTTGAGCACGCCAGAATATTTGATTTCCGTATAGACAGTGAAGAGGAGATTTTCCTTGGAAGTGCAGACTGGATGAACAGAAATCTTGAAAAGAGAGTGGAGATAGTATTCCCGGTAGCGGATGAGGATATCATAAGGAGTATCAAGCACTACCTTGAGGTTGAGCTTGAAGACAATGTAAAGGCTTCAATACTCTTAACTGACGACAGCTATGAAAAGGTAAAGAAAAACAATGAAGCAAGGAAAAACTCACAGGAAATCTTTGTCAAAGAGGCAAAGGAGGCCTATGAAAATGCCGTAAAAGCCGGCAATACTGAGGATGGCAGAACTTTTATACCTTTAAAGGGAGAATAGATAAAATTTAAAATATGAAATAAAAAATGGGGTAGCAAGCGCTACCCCGTTATTTGTTTAGTTGTTTATAAGCTTCTCATCATCATTGTTCCAGCTGTAAAGCTTTCTGATCTCTGCACCGATCTTCTCTGAAGGATGCTCTGAAGCAAGCTTTCTCATAGCCTTGAAGTGTACCTGACGACCTGCAGGAGACATATCAAGTAAGAACTCCTTAGCAAATGTACCGTCCTGGATATCTGAAAGGATCTTCTTCATAGCCTTCTTTGTATCCTCTGTGATGATCTTAGGTCCTGTGATGTAGTCACCGTACTCTGCTGTATTTGAGATAGAATATCTCATTCCCTCAAATCCTGACTGATAGATAAGGTCTACGATAAGCTTCATCTCATGGATACACTCAAAGTATGCGTTTCTTGGGTCATAACCTGCCTCACAAAGAGTCTCAAAACCTGCCTGCATAAGTGCACAAACACCTCCGCAAAGAACTGCCTGCTCACCGAAGAGGTCTGTCTCAGTCTCTGTACGGAATGTAGTCTCCAAAAGACCTGCTCTTGCGCCGCCGATACCTGCACCGTAAGCAAGTGCAAGGTCAAGTGCCTTACCTGTAGCATCCTGCTCAACAGCTACAAGGCAAGGTGTTCCCTTACCCTCAAGGTACTCTGAACGAACAGTATGTCCCGGAGCCTTAGGAGCTATCATTGTAACATCAACGTCCTTAGGTGCTTTGATACATCCGAAATGTACATTGAAACCGT
>CAUQKD010000015.1:0-19121 GCA_963518365.1 uncultured Lachnoanaerobaculum sp.
TGGAAGAGGGGATGTTATACGGCTTGATATGCGGAATCCTAATGGATTTATATGTTGCCGGTCCTTTCGGTTTCTTTACCTTTTTGTTTTTATGGATCGGATTTATCAACGGCAAGCTTTCTACATACTTTTATGAAGAATATATAGTGTTACCTGTAGCGATGTGTGCGGCAAGTGAGGTTATGTACAATGTATTTATATATATTTTTAAGTTCTTAATCAGAGAAAAATTCAATGTTGTATTTTATCTGAAAAATATTATAATACCTGAAGTAGTAATAACGCTGGTATTTACCTTGATATTATACAGATTTTTACTTTGGTACAACAAAAAACTTAGAGTATTGGACAGTAGAGGGATAAACCGGTGATAAGGGATTTTAAAGATTTTTTAGGAGAGTTTTTTGAAAAGATAAAATCCTCCAGACTATTTATACTTAGTGTAATATACGCGTTTATGATATTTATCCTGGGCTCAAAACTTTTTACAATGCAAATGGTAAACGGTAAAGAGGCACAGGAGGAATACGTACAAAAGATAAAAAAGACGGTGACCACCACAGGTGCCAGAGGCAATATATATGACAGAAACGGCAATCTTTTAGCTTATAATAAGCTGTCATATACAGTGACCATAACAGACGGCGGTTACTATAAAAAACCTAATGATAAAAACAATATGTACTATCGTCTGATACAGATTTTAAGAAAACATGATCAGAAGATAGACGGAGACTTTTTGGTGGCGGTAAATGAAAACGGAGAGGCTTACTACACTACAAAGTCGGATTCGGCAAGGCTTAGGTTCATTGCGGATATGTACGGACTTAAGTCAACCGATGAGCTGGATGATAAGGCGGGAAAATATCCGTCAAATATCACGGCACAGGAAATGATTGATAAAAAAGCAAAGACTTACGGTCTTGATAAGATGAAGGACGCATCGGGAAATCCGATAGAGCTTACAAATCAGGATAAAATAGACCTTATAAATGTCAGATATGAGATGGGAAAGAAACTTTACAGAAGATTTGAGCCAACTGTAATAGCCACCAATGTTTCGGAAGAGACAAAAATAGATATTATGGAGAATGCGGCTTCTTTGATAGGTGTCGATGTGGAAAACGATACCTACAGAGTTTACAATGATGCGGTGTATTTTTCGGATATTATCGGATATACGGGTAAGATGCCTGATGACAAGCTGGATGAACTTTTAAAAGAAAGACCTGATTATACTCTCAATGATATAGTAGGTCGAACCGGTATAGAAGAGAGTATGGAGAGTACCTTACAGGGGTCAAAGGGCTCCAAGACTATGATAGTCGACAATGTAGGCCGTATAATGCAGACAATAAGTGAAGTTGAATCTTCGGCAGGTAATGATGTATATCTGACTATTGATAAGAATTTGCAGATAGCCACATATAGACTTGTGGAGCAGCAGCTTGCAGGAATACTTGCAAGTAAGATTGTAAATGCCGACAACCCGAACAGTGAAGGAACAGACTCCACACAAAGACTTATACCCGTAAAGGATGCTTATTATCAGCTTATAGGAAATAATGTACTTGATATAACAAAATTTTCAAAAGAGGGTGCTTCAGCTACGGAGCAGGGGCTTAATGCAAAGCTTAATGCCCAAAAAGACAGTATTTTGGTGGCGATAAACAATGAGCTGACATCAGGTGCGCCTACCGTGATGAATGCTCTGCCTGAAGATACAAAGGCGTATATGGATTATATTCATACGGCACTTTCCAAGAAAAATATTATAAAAAATGACAGTATAGATACCAAGTCTGAGGTTTATCAGGCTTGGAAAAATGAGACAACCACTCTCAGAGATTACCTGTTTATAGGAATATCAAGCGGATATATAGATACGACCATATTCTCAGGTGATACCAATTACTCAAGTGCTGAAGATATATATACAAATCTTGTTGAGTATATAGGAAATATGTTAAGGGAAGACCCTGATTTTGACAAACTGCTCTATAAATATCTGATAAAGAACAATGTGGTAACAGGCAGAGAACTTTGCCTTGCGCTTTTTGATCAGGGCATTTTAAATATGGATGATAATGCATATGCACAGTTGATGTCAGGAAATGAGGGTTTTGCATTTAATTTCTTCATTGATAAGGTATCAAGAATAGAGATAACACCTGCACAGCTTGCGCTTGACCCTTGTTCTGCCGGAGCGGTAGTAACGGATGTGAATACGGGTGAGGTAAGGGCGCTTGTTTCTTATCCGGGATATGACAACAACAGACTTGCCAATTCGATGGATGTGGCATACTTTAACAAGCTGCTTGAAGATGAGAGTTTGCCGCTTTATAACAATGCAACTCAGACCAAGAAGGCTCCTGGTTCCACATTTAAGCCTATTACCGCAATAGCCGGACTTGAAGAGCATGTTATAAATCCGAATGACATAATAGTATGTAACGGTATATATGATACAATAAACCCTGCAATAAAGTGTTGGATTTATCCGGGAAGTCATGGAAGTGAAAATGTGGTTAAAGCCATACAGGATTCATGTAACGTATACTTTGCAGAGACAGGACACAGGCTTTCTACAGATGCAAGCGGAGAGTATTCGGCGGAGCTTGGTATAGAGAGACTTAGAAAATATGCTTCAATGTTCGGACTCGATCATAAATCAGGTGTGGAAATTGTGGAAAATGACCCTCAGATTTCAGATATCAACCCTGAACAGTCATCACTGGGACAGGGTAATCACTCATTTGCCAATATACAGCTTGCAAGATATGTTTCAACTATTGCAAATCAGGGTACCGTATTTGAGCTTAGCCTTTTGGATAAGGTTTGTGACCGCTACGGCAATTTGGTAAAGGATTATACTCCTGAGGCAAAGAATCATGTGGATATAAGTCCTGAAACCTGGGCAAATGTAAAGGAAGGTATGAACAGAGTTATAAAAGAAGGATCCGCCAGAAGAGTATTTACAGATTTGAATGTAAATATTGCAGGAAAGACAGGTACGGCACAGGAGTCAAAGACAAGAGCCAACCATGCATTCTTTATTTCGTTTGCTCCTTTTGAAAGCCCTGAGATAGCTGTCACCGTAAACATACCTTACGGATATTCATCAACAAATGCGGCAGTTATCGCAAAGAATATTTACAAGTACTACTATAATCAAATTAGTCTGGATTATATTTTGAATAATAGTGCACTTGATGTAAGTGATGTTAGAATTGGTGACTGATTTTTACGGAAAAAAGGTTAATTTTCAAAAAACACTGGATTTTTTTACTAAATTCGTGTAGAATTTGGAGAGTAGAGAATGTTAGACGGTTATAAACTTAGATATTATCCATTTAGACTATTGTTTTATATTTTAGTTCTGAATGTTATAGGCGTATTGGCTATTTATAGTGCTACAGACGGAGACAAAAGTATGGTTGCTAAACAAATTTTCGGCATCGTCTTAGGGCTTGTGGTGGTAGTTTTTTTATCCCTGATACATTACAGAAAAATAATGGATTTAATGTGGATCATATACGGAATATGTATTATCTTATTACTTGCAGTTTTACTCTTCGGTTATTCTCCTGAGGGTGCCGGAGCGGTAAGATGGATTAAAGTACCGGTTATTGGGCAGTCGCAACCTTCTGAGATTGTAAAAATTGGCATGATAATATTTATCGCAGCTTTTTTGGGCAAGCATCAGGAGGAGGTTGACAGATTTTCGTTCTTACTGGCATTTGCCGTAGTTGCTGCCATACCATGTATTTTAATACTGAAGGAGCCTGATTTATCTACAACCATTGTAGTGTTTATTATGATACTCAGTATGTTGTTTGTATCAGGTATCAGTTACAAGTGGGTGCTTGGCAGTTTGGCATTTGTAATACCATCAGCAGTGATATTCATACTATTATTGCGCAGTAACTTTGTTCCCTTTCTTAGGGGATATCAAGCAAATAGAATACTTGGATGGATATATCCTGACAAGTATGCAGACATAAATGTACAGCAGGATAACTCGATTATGGCTATTTCATCGGGGCAGTTGATGGGCAAAGGACTTAATAACAATACTTTCGCCTCGGTGAAAAACGGCAACTTTGTGTCGCAGGATCAGACAGATTTTATATTTGCAATTATCGGAGAGGAACTTGGTTTTATAGGCAGTTTAGTTGTAATAATGCTTTTTGCACTTATAGTTATTGAATGTTTTCGCCTTGCCTCTAAGGCTAAAGATTTAGAGGGAAAATTGGTTTGTGTTGGTTTTGCGGCTTTAGTAGGTTTCCAAAGCTTCACAAATATATCGGTTGCAACAGGACTATTTCCCAACACGGGATTGCCACTTCCTTTCATCAGTTATGGAGTGAGCTCGCTTTTAAGCTTATATCTGGGTGTAGGTCTGGTCGCAAGTGTGGCTGTAAGACAGGGTAAGAACTAGAATTTTGGAGGTAATGATGAATATAGGGTTGATCGCACATGATGCTAAGAAAAAGCTCATGCAGAATTTTTGTATTGCATATAAGGGAATTTTATCAAAACATAATTTATCGGCAACGGGGACAACAGGAAGATTGGTAGAAGAGGTTACCAACTTAAATATACATAGATTTTTGGCAGGACATTTGGGCGGTGAGCAGCAGCTTGGTGCTCAGATAGAGAACAATGAGATAGACTTGGTTATTTTCTTAAGAGATCCGCTTACAAGAAAGAACCATGAGCCGGATGCGGATAAGGTTATGAGGCTTTGTGATATGCACAATATCCCGCTTGCAACCAATCTTGCAACTGCCGAACTTCTTATAATGGCACTTGACAGAGGTGACTTTGAGTTTAGAGAGGCTTACAGATAGTCTCATGTCAGATTATATAAAAAGAGGTAAAAAACCAAGCGATAAATTATATCTGTTAATTCCGATTGCTATAGTAATTGCCTTGATTTTGGGCGGCACATACTACTACAGGTTTATGATAACCGAGTACGACTTTGCTCAAAGATTGTCAAGTCTTGATATAGATACGCAGATAGTGCCGCTTGCAAAAAATTTGGCGCTGCCGAGTGACGATGAGGTCAATGCCGGTGATATATCCGCACAGGCGGCAATTATAGCAAAAGATGACGGAAGTCTTTTGGCTTCAAAGGCGGCTACAACCAAGATGTATCCGGCCAGTACGACAAAGGTTATGACTGCACTGCTTGCATTAAAGTACGGTAATCTTTCAGATGAGGTGACGGTGCCGGAGGACAGTGTGATAGATGAAGCCGGTGCCAGTCTTGCAGGGATACATCCCGGTGATAAGCTCACACTTGATGAACTTTTGTACGGGCTTATGTTGCCTTCGGGAAATGATGCTGCAAATGCAATCGCCGTACATGTGGGCGGGAGTGTAGATAACTTTGTAAAGATGATGAATGATGAAGCCAAAAGAATAGGTGCGGTAGATACAAATTTTGTAAATGCCAACGGTCTTTCAAATGACAAACATTATACAACGGCATATGATTTGTATTTGATTTTGAATGAGGCCATGAAAGACTCCAGATTTGTAAATTATGCGGGAGCCGCTTCATACAATGTAACGTATACTGCGGCGGACGGAAGTCAGGTTACAAAGAATTGGAGAAACGGAAACAGATATGTAACAGGTCAACAAGTGCCTCCAAGCGGCGTAAAAGTAGACGCGGGTAAGACCGGAACTACATTTGCGGCAGGAAGTTGTCTTGTACTTGCGAGTGAAGATGCTGACGGAAAGAGATATATTTCAGTAGTGTTAAAGGCACAGAATAAGGCCGGTCTCTATGACAATATGTCTAAACTTCTTTTGAAAATCGATAAATAGCATTGCACTATTCATACTAATATTTTATAATACCATTATAATAATTTATACTTGATAACATTAATTTTTAAGGAGGGCGTTACCATGGTTTCTATTATTGCAGGAGAAAAGGGTAAGGGAAAAACAAAAATTTTACTTGAGAAGGCCAATGAGGCTGTTTCAAAGGCAAACGGTTCGGTTATTTATCTTGACAAGAGTTCAAAGCATATGTACGAACTTAATAACAAGATAAGGCTTATAAATGTCAGTGAATTTCCTATAATGTCGGCAGACGGATTTATAGGATTCATATCCGGTCTCATTTCATCAGACCATGATATTGAGGCTATATTCTTAGACAGCTTTTTGAAGCTTGCCGTTCTTGAGGGAGCGGATATCACTTCAGCGATTGACCGTATAGAAACATTGGGCGAGAAGTACGGTATCACATTTGTTATCAGTGTTTCAGCTGATGCATCCAATCTGCCTGAAAATGCAAAAAAGAATGTTACTGTAGCATTATAAAGATGAAAATACCATATGATTTCAGACTTAGGATATACAGAGATTATTTGATTTAAATATATGATGGCAGGTTTCATATTGAGCCTGCCATTTTAAAATCATTTGAAAAATTCATCTTTGTGAAGTATAATGTGTTAGCTTGTGTTTGTGCAGGCAAGTGTCTATTTGCATTTTAAGGAGAATAAAATTGGCTAAATCAAAAAAGATTATTCCCTATAAAAAGAGAAGAAATTTGAATATGGGTATAGTCATCTTCTTGATTATATTATTGTATATATTTGTCAATGTTATAAGGGGTTATACAAAGAGGCAGATAAGATACTATGAGGTTGTAGAAGGAAGTATGTCACAAGACAAGACCCATACAGGACTTATACTTAGAGATGAAAGCGTTCAAACGGCACCTTCTACAGGCTATATCAATACCTATATGAGAGACGGTAAGAGAGCCAGCGTAGGAGGTAGGGTATATTCACTGGATGCAACAGGAGATTTAAAAAAGTTGATTGAGGCGTCTGCAGGTAAAGATGACAGTATATCTGATGCAAATATCGGTGAGTTGAAGAAAAAGCTGTCAAACTTCACATCAAACTATTCGGATTCGAATTTTGAATATGTATACAGTACAAAGTATTTACTGGATAATGCTGCAAGTGACTATTCAAATGTTGTAAATGTGGAAAACATTGATAATATCTCAAATGAGAACGGTTTGAACTTGAATGTGGTAACTTCACCTGCTTCAGGAGAGATATCATATTCTATAGATGATATTGCGGATAAAAAAGAAGGGGATTTGACCAAGGCTGATTTTGATGCGGGTAAGCATCCTATAAGCTATATAAAAAATGAACAACTGGTAGAGACCGGTGCAAAGATTTACAGAGTGGTTAACAGTGAGACTTGGAGCATATATTTTGAGTTTGATAAAGGAGAAGAAGAATTATATGCCGAAAAGAAAACGTTGACTGTAAAATTTAAATCAAACGGCTTGGAAATTACAGGAGATTATTCGGTTATGGATACAAAAGACGGCTATCGTCTCGGTAAGTTGACATTTGATAAGTATATGATTCAGTTTATTGCAAGCAGATATGCGGACTTTGATATTGAGTCATCTTCTGTGAGCGGTCTGAAGATACCTGCAAAGTCTGTTCTTGAAAAAGACTTCTTTACCATACCGGTTGAGTTTATATCAAAAGGTGGTGACGGAGTCGGTGACGGATTTTATAAATCTGTAGAGAAGGACGGTGCCACTTCCAATGTATTTGTACCTGCCAATATAATAAAGGTAACAGATACCAACTGTTATATCGGCACGGAAAATACAGACATAGCAGCAGGTGACAAGTTGATAAAACCCGATTCGAATGAAACCTATGAGATTTCAAACAAGGAAAAATTGTTGGGTGTATATAATATAAACAAAGGCTATACCGTATTTAAAACTGTTGATATATTGGGCTCGAATAAAGAGTTCTATATAATAGATAAGGGAACAAAATATGGATTGAAAGTATATGACCATATTTTACTTGACCCTGAAGGCTTTAAAGAGGGAGATTTTATTTATCAATAGGAGAAAAAATGGTTAAAGAAAACTTAGAAAATGTTGAAAAGAACATAAAGCTTGCCTGTGAGAAAAGCGGCAGAGATATAAAGGATGTCACACTTATTGCAGTGAGCAAGACAAAACCGAATGAGCTTATCATGGAAGCTTATGAAACCGGAATGAGAGATTTCGGCGAGAACAAGGTACAGGAGCTTGTGAGAAAGTATGAGGAATTGCCGAAGGATATCAGATGGCATATGATCGGTCATTTGCAGACCAATAAAGTAAAGCAACTTCTTGGGAATACCGTCTTGATACATTCGATTGACAGTATAAGATTGGCAGATACGATAGATACCGAAGCTAAAAAAAAGAATATACATGTAGACGGTTTGCTTGAAATCAATGTTGCAAAAGAGGCTTCAAAGTACGGCTTTGTAGAAGAAGAATTGGAAGAAGTTTTACCGCTTTTTAGCAGATATAAAAATCTACATATCAAGGGTCTTATGACAATTGCACCTAATGTGGATGATGCCGAGGATAACAGAAAGATTTTTAAGAAATTAAAAAAATTATCAGTTGACATAAGTGAGAAAAACTACGATAATATAGAGGTAAATTTTTTATCAATGGGAATGACCGGCGATTATACGGTAGCACTTGAAGAGGGTGCAAATTTTGTAAGAGTTGGTACAGGAATTTTTGGAAAAAGGTAAGATTGGAGAACGTGTTATGATGGATTTCATTGAGAAAATCAAGGGTTATTTACGTGTTGACGGAAACGATGATGAGTCGGATTACGATGATGTAAATGATACTGAAGATTATTATGATGATGACGACACAGAAATTAAAAACACAAGTAAGGTAGTCGAAGAAGATGATGATGAGGAGCCTGCAAGACCTAAAGTTGCTACAAGAAACACAAAGGTAGGCAAGGTTATACCTATAAGAAAAGAACTTGAGGTTACTATGATAAGACCCGCTTCTGTTGAAGAGTCAAGAATTGTTGTTGATAATCTTAAGGGAGGCAGAGCGGTTGTGCTTAATCTTGAGGATGTAAGAACAAATATCGCACAGAGAATAGTCGATTTCATTTGCGGTGCCGCTTATGATATGGAAGGAAATCTTCAGAGTATATCAGACAGCATATTTATAGTTACACCTCCGAATATCGGTTTAACAGGTGAGTTTACAGATCTTTTAGGCAGCTCAGGGCTTTCACAGGACAGTGCAGATGCTTCAGGATTCGGTTCGAGGTTGTAATTTTGGAAAAAGAAGAGCTGATTCTAAGGAATAAGTTTTTAGATTTAGCAAGAAATGCATATTTTAAGAACATTGTGACACATTCCACATTCTTAAATTTATACGAGCAGACAATATTCGAGATGATTCAAAATGAATTGCCAAATGTAAAAAGTATTATGTTTGGGGGTTATTCTGAAGCAGAAAGGAAGGTTGTCTGCTTTTATTGTGATGAAAAGCCTGAATTTGATATGCTTGAGTATATAAGAGTTGCACCGGCTAACAAAAAGTTTGCAGATGAACTTAAGCACAGAGATTTTTTGGGTGCACTTATGAATCTCGGGATAGAAAGACATATGATAGGTGATATATGTATTGTCGATAATGTTGCGCATATCATTACATTTAAGAGTATGGCTGATACAATAATAAATGAGCTCGGTACGGTGAAACATACCAAGGTGATTCTTAATAAAGAAAGCATAGACGATCTGAAGACGGTAAATCGAGTAGAGTATAAGAAGATAAACATTCCGTCAGAGAGACTGGATTCTATTATCGGGTCAATCTACAATATATCAAGAAGTAAGGTAAACATGTATATTGATGCAGGCAGAGTATTTATCAATTCAAGACAATGTCTTTCACATTCGATGAAAGTAAAAGACGGAGATATTATAACGGTGAGGGGACTTGGAAGAGCCGGGTTTCTCGGTATAAGCTCAACATCAAGAAAGGGCAGATTGTTTGCCGAAACAGAGGTTTTTAGATAAGGGTATATAAATGTATATAGATAGATTGAAAGTAAATTTTGAAAACAAACCTTGCTATGACATTGTTATTTCAGATGATTTTAGCAATTTGAGAGACGAACTTGTTAAACTTGATATAGAAAAGAAAAAGATTTGTATTGTAAGTGATACCAATGTGGCTCCTTTGTATTTGGAAGCTGTAAAAAAAGAACTGGAAGGCTTAAATATCTTTGTACATATCTTTGATGCAGGTGAAAGAAACAAGCATCTCGGAACGGTTTCCGAGATATATGACACTCTTATTTACAATAAGTTTGACAGAAAGGATATATTGTTGGCACTTGGCGGAGGTGTTGTAGGAGATATATGCGGTTTTGCGGCCGCAACATACCTTAGAGGCATAGACTTTGTACAGATTCCTACCACATTGCTCTCACAGGTGGATTCAAGTATAGGCGGAAAGACAGGTGTAGATTTCAAACATTACAAAAATATGGTGGGCGCATTCTATATGCCGAGGCTTGTATATGTAAATATAAATACATTGAATACACTGCCTAAGATTGAGTTTACTTCAGGAATGGGTGAAGTTATAAAGCACGGTTTGATATTTGATAAGGATTACTATAGTTGGCTTTTTGACAACAGTGAAAAGATACTTGAAGGAGATTCCAGGGCATTGGCACATATGGTACTTGTCAGTCAGAAAATTAAAAAGCAGGTAGTTGAAAACGATCCGTATGAAAAGGGACAAAGAGCGATATTAAACTTCGGACATACACTGGGTCATGCCATTGAAAGAGAGAAAGAATTTGTATTATCACACGGACAGTGTGTAGGTCTTGGTATGCTTGCTGCATTTGATATATGTATAAAGAAAAATAAGCTTACGGAAGGCGACAGGGATTTTTTAAAACAGCTTATGGAGGTTTATTCATTTGATACAGATACAAATATGGATGTGGAAAAAGTGTTTGAAGCAACATTTAATGACAAGAAGATGGAAGCCGGAAAGATAAAGTTTATTCTTTTGGACGGTATCGGAAAGGCTTTTATTGACAGAGAGGTGTCAAAAATTGATATGTTGGAGGCGTTAAATAGCATATGCAAAAGAGTATAAATAAGTTTATTTTATTTTTGGTAACGGTGGCGGTATTGGTAGGAGTAGACCAGTGGAGCAAATATGAAGCAATGACCAAACTTGGAAGAAGTGATGCATATCCTCTTATAAAGAATGTACTTTATTTTTGGTATTCGGAGAATGCAGGAGCGGCTTTCGGAATATTGCAGGGTAAGCATATTTTCTTCTTTATAATCACTGTGGTCGTTTTGATAGGAATACTTTATCTGCTCTTTAAATTGCCGAATGACAGACATTTTCTGCCTTTGCTTTTTTGCGGAAGTTTGATTTTTGCAGGCGCGCTTGGAAATTTTATAGACAGAATTGCAAGAAATTATGTAGTGGACTTTATATACTTTAAGCCGATAAATTTTCCTATATTCAATTTTGCGGATATCTGTGTCACTGTAGGAACATTTTTGCTGTTTTTATGTCTGATATTTGTATACAAAGAAAATGAATTGGAATTTTATAAGAAATAGTTTGGAGATAAATGGATACCTTTGAAATAACGGTGGAAGAATCTGATATTGATAAAAGAATAGATTTATTTTTGGCTGGCAATTTGGAGAGCTTTTCAAGGTCGTATATTCAGGATTTGATAAAAAATGGTAAAGCCACGATATCCGGTAAGACTGTGAAGGCAAATTACAGGCTTAGAGAAGGTGACAGAGTGGTATTGAGTATACCAAGACCAAAGCCTCTTGAGATTTTGCCGGAGAATATTCCTCTTGATATACTTTATGAAGATGACGATGTTATACTGGTGAACAAACCTAAAGGTATGGTTGTGCATCCGGCTGCAGGTCACTACGGCGATACTTTGGTGAATGCGCTTCTTTATCACTGTAAGGACAATCTCTCAGGTATCAACGGAGTGTTAAGACCGGGGATTGTACACAGGATTGATATGGATACTACGGGAGTTATTATTGTATGTAAGAATGATATGGCACATCAGCATATTGCAGAGCAGTTGGCAAAGCACAGCATCACAAGAAAGTATGTTGCTATTGTAACAGGCAATATAAAGGAGGATGAAGGTGTGATAGATGCCGCTATTGCAAGGTCAAAAAGTGACAGAAAGAAAATGGCGGTGGATGAAAACGGTAAGAGAGCGGTGACACATTATAAGGTACTTGAGAGATTAAACGGCTATACCTATATTGAATGTGTGCTTGAGACAGGAAGAACTCATCAAATCAGAGTACATATGTCATATATACATCATCCTCTGCTTGGCGATGAGGTATACGGCGGTAAAAGCAGTATGAAATTGCAGGGACAGTGTCTGCACGCTATTGTACTTGGATTCATTCATCCGAGAACAAATGAGTATATGGAGTTTAGTGCACCGATACCTGAGTACTTTAACAAAATCTTAAATAAGTTTAGAAAAAATTAAATGAATATTCAGATATGTTAGCATAAACACAGGTCAAAAAGGCTGTATTTAATGACAAATATATACATTGTGCTTTTTTTGTTATATAATAATTTTATAGATTATCTGTAGTTTTGTTTTACTACAGTACTAGAATGTATACATTGATTGTTTAGGAGGTTGCTATGGACAAAAGATTGGTTATTACTATCGGTAGACAGTGCGGAAGCGGTGGAAGAAGGATAGGACAGATGCTGGCGGAACAGCTTGGTATCAAGTGTTTTGATAAGGAGATCCTTAACAGAGCTGCAAAAGAGAGCGGGCTTGCCGCCGAGCTGTTTGAGACTCATGATGAGAAGCCTACCAGTTCATTTTTGTACTCACTTGTAATGGATACCTATTCTTTGGGATACACATCATCATCATATATGGATATGCCTATAAACCATAAGATTTTTTTGGCACAGTTTGACACCATAAAAAAACTGGCTTCAGAGGAGTCATGTATTATCGTAGGTAGATGTGCGGACTATGCTTTGGCAGACGATCCTAATGCTTTTTCAGTATTCATTACCGGAGACGATGAGGATAAGATCAAGAGAATTATGGAAACAAATAATATCGATGCCAACAAAGCGAAGGATATTATGATAAAGACGGATAAGAAAAGATCAAGTTACTACAACTACTATTCAAGTAAGAGATGGGCTGATTCAAGAAGCTATGATATGTGTGTAAACAGCACAAAGCTTGGACTTGAGGGAAGTGTGGAACTTATAAAAACATATGCAAAGATAAAAGGTTTACTATGAGAAAAAAATTGATTTGTCAGGCAATTATCCTGGCCGGAATATTGGCTGCATGCGGTACAAATAATAAAAGCGCTAAAGTTGACGAGAGCAATATCAGTGTGGAAAGCAGTGTTGCAAGTAATGACGGTAGAGAAGCTACAGATATGAAGGTGGTTAAAAAGAATGTAACCGCATCAAAGGAAGAGACGAGTACACAGGAAAGTACTACAGAGGCTACTACAGCACTGGTGACCACTGTGGCGGAAACTGCTACAGAGGCAAAAAAAGAAAGTGAAAAACAGGAAGTTTCACAGTCTGCCGAAGAAACATCAAAAAAGAGTGAAGAGGCAACAAAGGCTAAGGAAGCCGGTGAAATAGGGCTTGACCCGAATTGGGAGTACGCTTCATTTTCAAAGATACATTCGGGAAGCGCCGTATTATATAAGCCGGGTGAGAAGGGCAACGGAATTACTATAGCGGTAAATGCAGGACACGGTACCAAGGGAGGTTCATCACAGAAGACACTTTGTCATCCTGACGGAAGTGCAAAAGTGACAAGCGGTACCACAAAGGCCGGAGCCACTACAGCTGTTGCCGTGTCTGAGGGTATGACATTTGAAGACGGCACAACTGAGAGTACTGTCACCTACGAGATGGCAAAAGTTTTGAAGGCCGAGTTACTCTCAAGAGGATACAATGTACTTATGATTCGTGACGGAAGTGATGTTCAGCTTGACAATATTGCAAGAACGGTTATTGCCAACAATAATGCGGCTGCACATATTGCACTTCACTGGGATTCCACCACATCAAACAAGGGCGCATTTTATATGGGAGTGCCTGAGGTGGATTCATACAGGAGCATGGAACCTGTGGCTTCAAACTGGAAAAAACATGAGGCGCTTGGCAAATCATTGATAAACGGACTTTCAGCAAACGGTACCAAGATATTCAGCAAAGGCAGAATGGAGATGGATCTTACACAGACATCTTATTCAACCATTCCGTCTATAGATATCGAGCTTGGTGATAAGAAATCGGATCACGGTAAAGACACACTTAAGAATCTTTCAAAAGGAATAGCGGACGGAATAGACAGCTACTTTGGAAGATAATTAAACACGGGAGTATTATGAAAAATAAACTGAAATATTTAATATGTCTGCTTGCTCTTATATTACTTAGTGCATGTGGAGGAGTTGTAAAAACAGATATGAGTTTTGACGACTCTTTTTCAGGAAGCAGAGTGATGACATATACAATCTCAAATGCAGATTATACATCATATGTTCAAAAAGATTTGGCGACTGTAGAGTCTACACTTAAAGGACTTTGTCCTCCTGATATAGAAATCACTTCCCTAAATCAGGATGAAAACAATATAGTGGCTACATTTACTGTGAACTTCACATCAAAGGATGAGTACGAAGAAAAAATCGGCAATATACTTAAGGCTGTAGGCAGTGATATCATACCTAAGGTGACGTTCCTAAGATCAAATACAGCCTTTGCAAAGGGAGTTGCATACCAGGAAAACTTCGGAAGTGACGATTTGTTGAAGTGGATGAGTGACGGAATTATACAAAATAATTACATTACATCATCTTATGAGACATATATTTTCTCATCCGACTATATAAGCCTTCATATAAACGGAGATGAGTATGCCAAAGACAGCACAATGAGTATCATTGATGTGAACTCGGCTAAGTATCTTCCGCTAAACAGTGTTGACTTCAACACGGTTATCAACAAAGACAGTACTGTTGACAGAACCATTGAAGTGAATATTCCGGATTCTACATACAAAGAGGCAAAGGACGATATAGATCAGTTTATGTCCAAAAGAGTCGGAAATATCGGAAGCGGTAAATGGGTTGAAAAGGACGGTTCACATATATTTACAATAGAGGGTAAGGCACTTAGTCTTGACGATTGTAAGCAGATGACGGAAACCTTTACAGGTAAGAAGGAAGACACCGTATTTCCGGTAGAGGATGAGAGCGGTACTACAGAGTCGTCTAAAAGTAACGAATTTAAAGAGTCATCCGACAGCAGTGCACAGGATGAGTCAACGTCTGAAACGGAGTCAAAAAAATCCGACTCTAAAAAAGATAAGTCAAAAAAATCCGATGAAAGTACGGATACAACTGAGAGCGGTTCACAAGATGATGAAGCAAAAGATGATACAGACGATACTCTTGACAGAAAGCATCTGTTTTCAAAGAATATATTTATAGACGAGAACATCAACCTTGAGGATTATATCAGTAACAGTGACAATACGGTCAGATTCAACTACTATGTCAATCCGCAAAACAACTACGGCGGAGATGTAATTGACGCCGAAGGTACAGAGCAAAATCTGTCAATGGCTTCATTTGACAGTGATAAAAATGAGCTTTTATTTAGCGGTAACAGTTCGGCATTTGATATCAGTATGGATGTGAATATTGTTCCTACAGTGAGTAAGTATAAGCATATTGTGACTATAAGTCCGACAGGTAAGATAAAAAGAAATATTACAGTTGTATTTAAAGATTCATTTACAGATGAGGACACAAAGACACTTGAAGACAACTTAAAAAAGGCATTTGCAGATACCAAGATCAAAGTAGGCAAGCTGGCGCCAAAGGGTAAAGACCTTGAAGTAAAGATAACTTCTGTAGGTACTCTTGATGAAGATGTTAAGATGTGGGAAAAAGCCACGGATTATGACAGAAACAGTGCAGATTTGGATATTGATAAGAAGGGATATCTTGCAGATAAGCAAAAAATAAGCTTTACAGATGATTTTACACCTGAGATATTCACACTCGGAACTATAGGCTCATATGAGTACAGGGTAAAAGGTATAGGTAAACCTTTAGCAAGAGGTGATTACTTCGGAGGAGGTTTTGACGATGTAACGGCAAAGTTTAATGGAAATGACTTTGTGGTAAAGGGAGATAATGTGGCTGCTACACATATAAGTTTCCCTGAGTTTACAAGTGTTCGTACAAATTACTTCAGATATCTTATTTTTGCCGCCGCCGCACTTATCGTAATCTTTATCTTAGTGATTGTGGTTATAATTTCTATAAAGAAGTCAAAGAAAAAGAAAGCACAGGCAGGTGGAAGCGCTAATGTTGACACAGGCAATAAGACAGTATTTTGTCCGCACTGCGGAGCAAAGAACAATCAGGGCGATAAGTTCTGTTCAAGTTGCGGCAAAGAAATTACATAAAGATAAGGAGAGAGTTATATGTTAAAGGGCATAAAAAGGACAAAAAACAACGATTTGGTTATTAACAGTAAAGGACTAAGTGTATTAAATATTTTATGTATTCTTTCGGCACTGTTTGTTATATTTTTCTTTATACCTATAATCAAGGTGGATTTTAGCGCCGGCTTTTTGGGAGATGATTTCAAAAAGAGTTTTTCAATGTTCAGCGCATTATTGATAGATCCGAGTGACAGTGTTGTAGGACAGCTTGCCGCAATTAAGGGGCCTATACTTTTATTTTTATTTTATCCTATTGCAAATATAGTGTTGTGGGCACTTAACAAAAAGGCTACAGGCAACAGAAGTTATATATTTGTACATATAATTTATATTTTGAATGTGTCTTTAGGATTTGTAGAGTTTACTTCAACAAACGGCGTATCAGGCATGCATGCTTCATTTTTAAGCGCTACATTCTTTGCTTGGATATTGGTGATTTTGTTGTTTATAAACCTTATACTTTCAATATACGGTATTTTAAAAACAGGTAGAACGGAGATAGATGAAAATGCCGTAGCACTTGATTTGAATGTTAACTATGCAAAGGAAATGTTAAATAAAGCCGGAAGTATGGCAAACAGTGTAGCAAGCAATGTATCTGCTGCCGCAAGTAAGGCAGGTGCAAAAACTGTAGTATGTGATAAATGCGGTGCAACTTGCCCGGAGTCGTCGACATTTTGTAATCACTGCGGAAATAATCTTGAAAATGCCAAGAAAATGCAGGCACAGAGCAAGGCAACAAATGAGACTGCAAAAAATACTGTAGTATGTGACAACTGTGGCGCCGTATGTGCAGAGGGTACAAGCTTTTGTACAAAATGCGGCAATAAGCTTGACGGCGCAAAAAATACAAGTGATATTGTAGACGAGACTGCAAAGCTTGCAAGAGAGTTGGCAGCCGATGATACTGCAGTAAGCAAAGAAGAGTCTGATAAAATTGATTTGACTAAGGATGATACAAATTCAAATGGGGTATCACTTTCTAAATAAAATATTAAGAAATCGACTTAATGTTTATAGGCCGGGCTTTGCCCGCCTTTTTTTATGGAAATATACTTTTTTATTCTGTTTTTCTTAGTGTATATTATTTTTATCTATGATAGAATATAGAAGAATACTTCTTGAAAGGAGCATTACTCCAGATGAGAGATGATGATTTGTATAAAGAGCTTAGTGAAGCGGACAGTGAGGATCTTGAAAAGTATTTGAGAGATCTGGCTAAGCTCAAAAAAATAAGAGAAGAAGAGAAACTAAAAGAAGAAAACGAAAAACTTCAGAAGACCATAAGCGAAAATAATAAAAGGCTTGAAGAGATTGGAAAGAACATAAGAAAAGTAGAAAAAAAGGCTGATAAGATAAATATTATCGGGAACAGGTCTTCAAAACCCAAAAACGGTAGAAACATAAAGAGCAATCTAAGCGAAGATGCGGAGTCTGACGGTATAAAGATACCTTTGCCCAAGAGTAATCAAAAATCGGTAGTACGAAAAAGTGATAACTTAAGGTTTAGCGAGCCTCAAGAAGAAGCCCCTAAAAGGATTGTTAAAAAGAAGGTACAAAAACCGGTTACAAAAAAGATTGTAAAGACACAAAAGGTTACCAAGAAGGTGAACGTAGGACCAAGTTCCAAGCAACTTAAGAAAGCGCAAAAGCAGGTAAAGGCAAATGAAGTAAAGCAAAAGAAGCTTAAAAAGAAGCGAGGGTTTCTTAGCAGGCTGGTTTTACTTATACTTTTGTTTACTATAGTCGGCGGCGGTACGTATTTTGCATTTCACTATGTCAAAGACCAAAAAGGTTACTATACGGTAGCCGTATTCGGAGTGGACTCAAGAGACGGAAATGTAGGAAAAGGCGCTTTAAGTGATGTAAATATGATAGTCAATGTAAACAGAGAGACAGGAGATATACAGCTTGTATCTATTTACAGAGATATGTATTCGATGATTGACAGTGACGGCAAGTTCCATAAGTTTAATCAGGCATATGTTGAAGGCGGACCGGAACAGGCCATACAGACATTGAATCGAAACCTTGATATGGACTTAAAGGAATATATTACGGTAAACTGGAAGGCGGTTATTGACGCCATCAATATTTTAGGCGGTGTCGACCTTGAAGTGACGGATGCGGAGTTCAAATATCTGAATTCATTTATTGCAAAGACTGTAGAGGCGACAGGTGTAGGTTCACATGAGCTTGAACATGCCGGAATGAATCACCTTGACGGCGTACAGGCTGTAGCATATGCAAGATTAAGACTTATGGATACAGACTTTAACAGAACTGAAAGACAAAGAAAGGTAGTGAGTTTGGCATTTGATAAGGCCAAGAGTGCCAATTTCTCAACATTGTACAGTATTTTGGTAGCGGTATTGCCGCAGACTTCCACAAATGTAGGTATAAATGACCTTATACCTTTTGCAAAGGATATATCAAAATATCATTTAAGCGAGACTGCAGGTTTTCCTTTTGATAAGGATACCAAAAAGATGCACAGAAGAGATTATGTTGTACCTGTTACACTGAAGTCAAATGTAATTGCACTTCATCAGATGCTTTTCGGAAAAATTCCGGGATATACGTATACACCAAGTGAAGAACTGATAAAGATAAGCAATAAGATAATCAAGGACTCAGGGCTTGGTGCCGACAAAGAGGATACCGATG
>CAUQKD010000016.1:0-18828 GCA_963518365.1 uncultured Lachnoanaerobaculum sp.
CTTTCACTTCCGGGTGAGAGAATAGGATATATCCTGGTTCCAAATAAGGTTAAAAATCATGAAGATGTTTTCGCGGCGGTAGGCGGAGCGGCAAGAGTACTCGGGTATGTCTGTGCACCTTCAATGTTTCAGTATGTAATAAAAAATTGTGTTGACGCACAGCCGAATATTGAAGTATACAGAACCAACAGAAACATTTTATTTGAGTCACTGCCGAAATTTGGGTATACGGTAGCAAATCCGGGAGGAGCTTTCTACCTGTTTATAAAGTCTCCAAGTGATGATGGAGATGAATTTTGTGAGAGAGCAAAGAAATATCATATGCTTTTAGTTCCCGGAGAAGGATTCGGAATGAAAGAATATGTCAGACTTTCTTTTTGTGTAGAAACCGAAAAGATAGAAAAGTCAATAGATGTGTTTAAGAAATTGATGGATGAGTATAAACTCTAATAGAGGTTAAAACAACTTAATAATAGAATATTGGCAGATACTTATAAAACTATAGAATTGGTGATATTGAACAGTTCTATAGCTTTTTATTATGCACTGTTCCGAAATTATACTTTCTTAGTAAAGTATATTGACTATTTTAAATAATGAAGTATACTTTACTTATAAAGTAAAGTATTACATAAGGTACATGATTGATTGTATGAAAATTACATTATAGTAAATATTCTATAATGATTTAGACTGCTGTGCAGTTTTATTTTGCCGATGTTTTATATCGGTGATAACAATATAAGTGGAGGGAATATATGTCTTATCAAACAACAAAAGAACATGAGTTGCTTAGAGAGAAGGTTCGTGAGTTTGCAGAGAGAGAAGTAAAGCCTGTAGCTTTCAGTCTTGATGTAAAGAGCGAATTTCCGACTCAAATCGTGAAGAACATGGGAAAGCTTGGCATTATGGGATTGCCATATGAAAAGAAGTACGGCGGAGCAGGTCTTGATGTTATAAGCTATGCCATAGCGGTAGAAGAGCTTTCAAGAGTTGATGGCGGTGTAGGTGTTATCCTTTCGGCTCATACTTCATTAGGAACTTATCCTATAGCGGCTTTCGGTAATGAAGAGCAAAAAAAGAAATATTTACCGGGGCTTTGCAGCGGAGAGCTTCTTGGAGCATTCGGACTTACGGAACCGAATGCCGGATCCGATGCGGGAGGCACGGAAACTACCGCTGATGATATGGGAGATTATTATCTCTTAAACGGAAATAAGATATTTATCACAAACGGTGGTGAAGCCGATGTTTATGTAATCTTTGCACTTACCACACCAAATATAGGTACAAGAGGTATCTCAGCACTTATAGTGGAAAAGGGTAT
Source organism: uncultured Lachnoanaerobaculum sp. (assembly GCA_963518365.1). GTDB lineage: Bacteria > Bacillota > Clostridia > Lachnospirales > Lachnospiraceae > Lachnoanaerobaculum. The sequence goes on from CAUQKD010000016.1 coordinate 1,328, forward strand.
GGAAGGATTTACATTCGGTGATCACTATGACAAGCTTGGAATCAGATCATCTGCGACCTGTGAGCTTAACTTTAATAATGTAAAGGTTCCAAAGGCGAATTTACTTGGTAAAGAAGGTCAGGGATTTAAGATTGCAATGGCTACACTTGACGGTGGTAGAATAGGAATTGCAGCTCAGGCACTTGGTATTGCACAGGGAGCTTTTGAAGAAGCTGTTGAATACAGTAAGGAAAGAGAGCAGTTCGGAAAGCCTATAGCCGCACAGCAGGCAATTGCATTTAAGATTGCGGATATGGCAACAAAGCTCAGATGTGCAAGAATGCTTGTATATTCCGCTGCGGAACTTAAAGAAGCTCATGCTCCGTACGGAATGGAATCAGCTATGGCAAAGCAGTATGCATCTGATGTTGCACTTGAGATAACTTCAGAAGCACTTCAGATTTTCGGCGGAAACGGATATCTTAAGGGAATGCCTGTAGAAAGAATGTATCGAGATGCCAGAATTACTCCAATATATGAGGGAACAAATGAGATACAAAGAGTCGTAATAGCGGCTCATATATTAGGTAAGATATCAAGAGGTGAAACTGCTGCCGTTAAGAAAACAAAGGGACCTGAGACCGGTGAGAGAAAGAGAATGATCATAGGAGAAGGTTCATTAAAAGAAAAAATTGATGTACTTGTATCAAATCTTAAAAAGGACGGATATGACTTCAGTGTCGGTATTCCTATGGATACACCTATCGTAGCTGCCGAAAGAGTTGTCAGTGCAGGACAGGGCATCGGTTCGAAAGAGAATATGAAGCTTGTAGAGGATTTGGCCAAGGCTGCCGGAGCTGCAATAGGTTCTTCAAGACCTGTAGCGGAGACTCTTGGATATTTGCCGCTTGACAGATACGTCGGTATGTCCGGTCAAAAGTTTAAGGGAAATCTTTATATTGCCTGCGGTATTTCAGGTGCATTACAGCATTTAAAAGGTATCAAGAATGCTTCTACAATAGTTGCTATAAATAAAGACCCGAATGCGAGAATCTTTAAAAACTGTGACTACGGTATTGTTGGTGATGTAAATGAGGTATTGCCTGCACTTACAAAAGCACTTGATACAGGTGAGAAGAAACCCGCGCCACCAATGAAGAAAATCAAGAGAGCTGTAGCTAAGAAGCATACACCTTCAAGAAAGCTCTATCTGTGTAACGGTTGTGGTTATGAATATGATGTACTTCTGGGAGATGAAGAGGGAGATGTAAGACCTGGAACAGAGTTTAAAGACCTTCCAAAGGAATGGGTATGTCCACACTGTGGTGAAGCTGCAGACAATTTCATAGAGATTGAAGTATAAGAGGAGGAGAGTATGTATAATTACCGTAAAGTTACAGATGATTTGTATTGGGTAGGTGGAGATGACCACAGATTAAGTCTTTTTGAAAATATTCATCCTATATATCATGGAGTATCTTATAATGCATATCTTCTTATGGATGAAAAAACGGTTCTGGTAGATACGGCAGACTGGTCGGTCGGAAGACAGTTTCTTGATAATGTAGAAGGTGTTTTAGGAGACAGAGGATTGGATTTTCTTCTGATAAACCATGTAGAGCCTGATCATGCGGCTTCTATTCCTGAGATTTTACTTCGTTGGCCTAATGTAAAGATAATTACAACTGAGAAGGCGGCTATGATACTTCGCCAGTTCGGATTCAATATCAGACCGGAGCAGGTGGATGAGGTTACAGAAGGCGACAGCAGATGTTTCGGAAAACATACAATTGCATTTGTAAAGGCTCCGATGGTACATTGGCCTGAGGCAATGGTAAGCTTTGATACTACAAACGGAGTACTTTTCTCAGCGGATGCCTTCGGTTCATTCAGAGCGCTTGACGGAAAGCTTTTTGCCGATGAAGTTGAGTTTGATAAAGAATGGCTTGATGATGCCAGAAGATACTATACAAATATAGTCGGAAAATACGGTCCACAGGTTTTGCAGGTATTAAAGAAGGCTTTCACACTGCCTATTAAGTATATTTGCCCGCTTCACGGTCCGGTTTGGAGAAAGGATATCCCTTATATCTTAGACAAATATATGCACTGGGCAAGCTATGAGCCTGAAGAGAAGGGTATAATGATAGTATATGCTTCAATGTATGGAAATACTGAGGCCGCTGCAGAAGTTTTAGCAAGAAAGCTCTGTGAAAAAGGCATTACAAAGACAAGACTTTATGATGTTTCAAGTACACATATGAGCTATCTTATCTCGGATTTGTTCAAATACAGCCACCTTGTTCTTGCATCTGTGACATATAATCTTGGAATATTCCCTCCGATGCACAACTTCCTTATGGATCTTAAGGCTCTCAATCTGCAAAAGAGAACTTGTGCCATAGTTGAAAACGGCTCATGGGCACCAAACTCAGGTAATCTTATGAAGGCAGAGCTTGAAGAGATGAAGCATATGGATATTTTGGATGATGAAGTGAATATAACATCTTCATACAGAGAGAACAATGAAAGTGATATGGATGCATTGGTAGACGCTCTTGTTGCTTCATATAATAAAAAATAATTTAATATAATTATAATTTCGGGTCTGGGAGTATTCTCCGACCTTTTTATATTGACAAAAAGTACTTTTGGTTTAAGAATATGACCAGGTAATAAAATATTATTTGAGGAGTATTATGAAATCGTTTAACAACTTTGATAATAAAGAGAATGCTACAACTGTACATAAAAGTAAGAAGGAACTTGATAAAGATAGAGCAGGAAAAACCTATGCAAAAATAACAATAGAGGATATTGAAAAAGCGGATGAATTTTGGGATATTTTGGATCCGATATACTGGACTGTAGATATTTACAGTTCATATGAAGATTATTTAAATTCCGCAGGGGATTTTACATTGGAGCAAAGATATCTTAACGCAATATCATGGTATTTTATGGAAGTAAATAACGGAGGACATTTTCAGTTTTTTGACAACTCCACAGGAATAGTATGGGAAGATGCCCTAAACGGACTTAAGGAGTTCGGAATGGAAGAGTTGGCTGATAACTTTAAAAAGGTTGTAGATTTATTTGGAGGCAGTATTCCATTTGACAGAGAAGAGCGATGGGAAGCTATGGATAAAATGAGTGAAGACTTTGAAGAACTTTTGGATAAGGCCGACAGTGTTGTATATGATTTGTATGACTATGACTACACATTTGAAATGAAATATATAAAATCTCATCCTGATAAGTTTGTATTTGAGGGATATTATAATAAGATTGTCTAATGGTATAGAAAATATATAAGTAAAGATAAGGCTGAGATCATTTTTACATGTATTCTCAGCCTTTAAAATATATTATTCAAGCAGATATTTTAAGTATCCATATCCTCGTTCATCCATTTTTTTATATGGAATAAATTCAAGAGATGCACTGTTGATACAGTATCTTTTGCCGCCTGATTCTTTAGGACCGTCATCAAAAACATGACCTAAATGTGTATCACCGCTTCGGCTTCTTACCTCTGTTCTGTCCATATTAAAGCTGTGGTCCTCATTGTACTTTACCACTTCTTTATTTATAGGCTTTGAAAAACTGGGCCACCCACAGCCTGATTCAAACTTATCTGTAGACAAAAATAGAGGTTCTTTTGTTGTAATATCTACATAGATTCCTTTTTCAAAATTATTCCAATATTCATTTGAAAAAGGTCTTTCAGTATCGCTGTTAACAGCAACTTGATATTGTTTATCGGTAAGTTTCTTTTTCAGTTCATCATTTGAAGGTCTTGGATATTTTGAAGCATCTATTTCAGGTTCATTGCTTTTTGATATATCTTTATCAGAAAGCGGTTTGTCTGCAAGAGACAGATCTATATGGCAGTATCCACCCGGATTTTTATCAAGGTAGTCTTGATGATATTCCTCTGCAATAAAGAATTGTTGTAGAGGGAGTACTTCTATTGCTATAGGCTTATCATACTTATTTTGTTCATTTGCTAAAACTTTTTCTATTATAGTTTTTTCCGAATTATTTGTATAATAAACCCCGGTTCTATACTGAGTACCTGTATCATTACCTTGTTTATTAATACTTACGGGGTCTACTACACGAAGATAATATTCGAGCAGTTCTTCAAGGCTTACCATATCAGGATTATATACAACTTTTACAGTTTCGGCATGTCCACTTGTATGTAGATCTTTATAGCTTGGATTATCGGTTTTACCGTTTGCATATCCGCTTACGGCATCCTCAACACCTTTAATCTTTTGCATATATGCTTCCAGTCCCCAAAAACATCCTCCGGCAAGATAGATTTCTTTCAGTTTTCCTGAATCTACAGTATTATTATCATTAACTGTAAATTCGGTTGTATCGTTATTTGCAAGAGTCTTATCTTTGTTTTTAAAATACATGGCAAAAACATATACAACTGTTACTACTAAAAGTACCGGTATTATCAAAAGTAATTTGTTTTTATTCATTTTTGTTCCTTTCTATTATATTTGACTTCCACTATATTGGATTTGGTAATGATATAGATTATAATACAACTTACAAGGTAAAGGATAGGTAAAACTTTTAAAAGGAGTCGGGTATGATTTTGGATGAAATAAGAAATGAATTATTTAAAATGCAGGATATTGCTTATAGAGATTTTAACAGTAAGTTGATACCTACGGTTGATAAGAGTCTTTTTATAGGGGTAAGAACACCTGAACTTAGAAAGTATGCCAAGCAACTTGCTAAAAGAGAAGATATTGAAGAATTTTTACATTCATTACCACATAAATATTTTGATGAGAATCAGCTCCATGCATTTATTGTATCTGAAATAAAAGATTTTAAGAGCTGTGTTGATAAAGTGAATGGATTTTTACCATATATAGATAACTGGGCAACTTGTGACCAACTCTCACCGAAAGTATTTAAAAAACATCATAAGGAGTTGATTGCATATATAAAAGAATGGCTGGAATCTGATAAAGTATATACTGTTAGATTCGGTATCGGTATGCTTATGGAACATTTCTTGGATGAGGATTTTGATATAAGTTACCTCGAGACAGTTTCAAATATAAGGTCAGATGAATACTATGTAAATATGATGATTGCCTGGTATTTTGCAACGGCATTGGCAAAGCGCTATGAGAGTGTACTTCCCTTTATTGAAAAAAGGAGCCTTGATATATGGACCCATAATAAGGCTATACAAAAGGCGGTGGAAAGTTATAGAATAAGTACGGAGAGAAAAACTTATCTAAGAGAGCTGAAGGTAAAGAAGGGATAAGGTGTTTTATTGAGGACAAGAGAAGAGGCCTGTAGTTTCGGGCTGGGATTTGAAAATACATATTTGGATAAACCTTTTAGAAAGGCGGATTGGCAGCTGATTAGAGTAAATGACAGTAAGAAGGCCTTTCTTTGTATTTATGAAAAAGACGGTTTTATAAATTTAAATGTAAAAGTTGACCCTGCGTGGAGAGACTTTTGGAGAAATACATATGCTTCAGTCATTCCCGGGTATCATCAGAATAAGGAACATTGGAATACTATAATACTTGACGGCAGTATAAAGGAAGATGATATAAAGAGGATGATTGCTGAAAGCTATGATCTGGTAACGGATTCACCTACAAAAAGGATATATGAGGCGGTAAAGAGAATACCTAAAGGCAAGGTTGCAACCTATGGCAAGGTGGCAGAGATGGCGGGAAATAAAAAGATGTCAAGGGCGGTAGGAAATGCTCTTCATAAAAACCCTGATCCTGACAATATTCCTTGCTTTCGTGTGGTAAATTCAAAAGGTGAGCTTGCGCCTGAGTTTGCTTTTGGAGGAATCGGTGAACAGAGAAAGCTTTTAGAGGCTGAGGGAATAGAAGTTAAAGATAATAAAGTAGATTTATCAAAGTATGGTTTAGAATAGGAGTCTTATGAAGTTATTTGGAGGTGCGGACCTAATTATATATTTCTTTATATACGGGCTTTTGGCTTGGGTACTGAATACGGTTATATACAGTTTAAAAGAACAAAAGTATATAAATACGGGTGTGTTGAATATTCCGATTCTTATATGTCCTGCCTTGATTATGACTTTGATGATAATAGTATCGTCAGGGAAAAATGTCAGCTATTACGGAATGCTTATGATGGCTTTTATAGATTATTTTATACTGGATAAGTTAGGACTTTTTTTCTCACAAAGGCTCCTTTTAAAAAAGGAAATAAGCCCTGAAAGGTTGGGATATGGTAAGAACCTGAAGACTAATTTAATAAATGCGATTATTATAATAGCTGTATGTTTTACCTGTTTAAAAACTTTACAGCCTATTATATTTTCTTTGGTATCGCTGATTCCAAGAATAATAGTAAATATAATTGCCCTTGTTCTTTTACTGCTTCTGATTTCAGATATTGTATTTACATATATTTTTGTCAGAAAATACCCTATGCAAAGTATGGACAGCAATATAGCCAAGAGAAAAAATACTTTTGGAGAATGGATTTCAAAAAACATCTGGCAGAGAATTTATAAGCTTTATCCAAGCCTTTTATCGGATGATTTTGAAGACAGCAATAAAGGTATTTCAGATGCGGATAAATTACTTGAAGAACAGGGAATTATATTTGCAAGAGGAATAAATGCCGCTAAGCTTATTTGGGTACTGTTTATATCCTCGCTTATCGGAGATATCGTAGAAACCATATATGTGCTTATTGTAGGCCATGAACTTATGAGACGCTCAAGTTTTGTACTCGGACCTTTCAGCCTTGTGTGGGGACTTGGTGCGGTAATACTTACATTAGCACTTTCAAAAGTAAAAAGGCAGAATAATCTGTCTATATTTATATCAGGCTTCTTTTTTGGAGGAGTATTTGAATACTTGTGCTCCGTATTTACTGAAGTATTTTTCGGTATGAAGTTTTGGGACTATTCACATATGCCTTTTAATATTGACGGCAGAACAAATCTTTTGTTTATGTTCTTTTGGGGCATAGTGGCTTTGGTATGGTTTAAATTCATATACCCTCCTTTTTCAAAGTTTATAGAGAAAATTCCACCTGTAACCGGCTCGGTACTTGCAGTTGTTATAGCACTGTTTTTTATCTGCAACGGAACGGTTACTTCAATGGTAATGATAAGGACTACGGACAGAAAAAAACACCCTGAAGCAAGGAATGTAATAGAGCAGTTCATAGATGATGAATATCCGAATAAAGCGGTGAGAAAGCTTTGGCCGAATATGAATTTTTTGGAGGAGTAGATATATGAAAAAGAGCAAAAAAAGTATGGCTGTAATTATGGCATTACTGGCGGCAACATTCTATGCGATAAATACTCCTTTTTCTAAAGTACTTTTGAAAAATGTCACACCGACATTTATGGCTTCATTTTTGTATCTGGGAGCCGGTATCGGTGTAGGTATAATGTATCTGCTTAATTCAAAAAGAGAGAAGAATATTGAAAAGCTCTCAAAGACAGACTTGCCATATACTCTAGGGATGATTGTTCTTGATATTTTGGCACCTATATTTTTAATGATCGGAATAAATATAGGTTCGGCTTCAAATGCATCATTACTTGGAAACTTTGAAATCGTAGTGACCACACTCATCGCTCTTTTGATATTCAAAGAGGTTGTAACATCAAGGCTGTGGCTTGCCATAGGATTTATTACATTGTCAAGTATAGTTCTATCATTTGAAGGAAGCGGAAGTTTTAAATTCTCTTTGGGTTCATTGTTTGTAATACTTGCAACATGTTGCTGGGGACTTGAAAACAACTGTACAAGAATGATTTCAGATAAAAGTACCTATGAGATTGTGATATTAAAAGGAATATTTTCAGGTACAGGTTCATTTATAATTGCAATAATACTTGGGGAGAGGATACCTGATATAAAATATATTTTGACTTCAATGTTGCTTGGGTTTGTGGCATATGGTCTCAGTATATTTTTATATATCAGGGCACAGAGAGATTTGGGTGCCGCCAAAACAAGTGTATACTATGCAATAGCTCCTTTTATAGGTACATTCTTATCATTTGTTGTAGATGGTGACAGATTGACAGAAGTTTATTTTATCGGACTTATATTTATGATGATAGGAAGCGTGATTGTTGTATATGATACAATGTTGAAAAATCATATTCATTACCATATACATACGATTGTTCATACACATAACGGCTCAACACATAAGCATGTAATTAAACATGAGCATACTCACTCTCATTTGGTTTCAGAAGAAAAGCATTCTCACAGTCATGATGATTATATAAACAGTGTGGAGCATAAGAGAATGCATGAGACGGGTGTGTAGATTTATATTTAATGTAAACATTGACATTACATTAAATAGGCTATATTATTTTACTAAAAAAGGAGTATACAAATGCAGATATCAAGCAGATTTACAATAGCATTACATATTTTTGCATGTGTAGCATATTTTAAAGATAAAGAGAAGATAACCAGCGACTTTCTATCAGGCAGTATAAGTTCAAACCCTGTAATTATCAGAAATATTCTTTCTCAGTTAAAGAAAGCCGGACTTATAAATGTAGTCAGAGGAACCGGAGGTATAGAGATTATAAAAGATCCGTCTGAGATAACATTTTACGATGTTTATAAGGCTGTTGAAGCAGTTAAAGAAGAGGGACTGTTTCATTTCCATGAGGAGCCGAATCCTTCTTGCCCTTTAGGAAAAAATATACATGGAATATTGGACGGTAAGCTTAGCGAAATACAGGAAGCGATGGAAAACAAGATGAAAAGCTACACTCTTTTGGATATTGAAAAGGGTATAAAAGAGATTTCAGACTGAAAGATGCTTATAACAGGCATCTTTTTTAATATAAAGTATTGACAAGCTTGATGTAATATTTTATATTACAGCTATCATATCTTCTGTTTTTGAAGGAGGCAAATATGAATCAAAATGAAAGACTTGATTATCTCATAGAAGCTTTTAAAGAAGATTCCGTAGAGTATAAGAACTTAAAAGTACCTGTATATACAGACGGTAAGAAAAGAATATTACGTTCTCTTATGAATATCAGAATGCCGAGGGAAATGAATACTGAGGTATTAAAAATACAGGATGAATATCTTAGAGAAGCCATAAATGAAAACGGTATAGTAAATCTTTCCAATATAGATATGGTGGAAGATTCTATTTCTATATGGCAGGGAGATATTACAAGGTTAAAGGTTGATGCAATAGTTAATGCCGCAAACTCACAGATGCTCGGTTGCTTTATTCCTATGCATACCTGTATTGATAATTGTATACATACATTTGCCGGTGTGGAGCTTAGAAATGAATGTAACAAAAAAATGAACCGGCTAAGGATTCGTTATGGCAGGGATTATGAACAACCTACAGCAATTCCTATGCTCACAGATGCTTACAATCTTCCCGCAAAAAAGATTGTGCATATAGTCGGCCCTATTGTACAGGGGGGACTTAGCAAAAGGAATGAGGAAGATCTTAAAAACTGTTATAAAAACACTTTAGATCTTTGCGTTGAAAACGGATTGAGAAGCGTGGCATTTTGCTGTATATCTACCGGAGTATTTCATTTTCCGAATAAAAGAGCTGCTGAAATTGCAGTAGCAACTGTAAGAGAATGGTTAAAAGAAAATCAAGGTAAAATGGACCATGTAATATTTAATGTATTTAAGGATGAGGATAAGAAATATTACGAGAGGGAACTATGGATAAAAAAGAATGTTGGTTACAGTGGGCAATAGAATTACAGAGTCTGGCACAGATAGGTCTTAATTATTGTAAAGATATATATGATAAAGAAAGATATCAGAGAATCAGAGATATTTCTGCAGAAATAGTTTCATTTATGACGGATATTCCAAATATGAAAGTTAAAAATCTTTTCTGCAATGAAAGTGGTTATCAGACACCAAAACTTGACACAAGAGCCGCTATTTTTAAAGATGAAAAAATTCTTCTTGTACATGAAAATGACGGCAAATGGTCTTTACCCGGAGGATGGGTGGATGTTAATGTATCAGTAGGCGAAAATGTAGTAAAAGAGGTTAAGGAAGAATCAGGATTGGATGTTATCACGGAAAAAGTAATAGCGATTCAAGACAGATCAAAACATAATCTACCCGTCTATGCATATGGAATATGTAAAATTTTTGTCCAATGTTCTGTAATTGGTGGTAAATTTGAAGAGAATAATGAAACAACAGAATATCGTTATTTTTCAATATCAGAATTACCTGAACTGGCAACAGAGAAAAATACTGTAGAACAAATCAAAATATGTTTTGAGGCTTATAAATCATATAATTGGAAAACATTATTGGATTAATTATTTTAGAAAATTCACAGAAAGGAGCAGAACTATGGATATTGAAGTTTTTAAAGTATCTGACGGTTACAGAGAGTCTATCAGCAAAGGAATAGCTGCAATGCAGTATTTTAAGGGCAGAGTTAAGTATGGAACCGGCGACAGAGAAGAACAGTTACAAAGATTAAAGAATGAAATTAGAAGTTGTGATGCAATTTTGATTGGAGCCGGTGCAGGCCTCTCCACATCTGCAGGATTAACATACTCCGGTGAAAGATTTGATAAGTATTTCTTTGATTTTGCAAAGGCTTTCGGTATAAAAGATATATATTCAGGCGGTTTTTATCCTTTTCCGAAGAAAGAGATATTTTGGGCATGGTGGGCAAGGCATATTTATTTTAACAGATATGTTGATGCTTCAAAACCTGTATATAAGGACTTATTTAACTTGGTAAGGGATAAGGACTACTTTGTAATTACAACAAATGTAGACCATCAGTTTCAAAGAACAGGATTTGATAAGAAAAGACTTTTCTACACTCAAGGAGATTACGGAGTTTTTCAAAGTACAAATTCGGATTGCAAAGATACCTCTGATAATAAGGAGTGGGTAGAAAAAGCTTTAAAAGCACAGGGATTTATTAAAGACGATAACGGTGTATTTATAGTACCTAGTGATCGAGAAATTCTTATGGAAATACCTACTGAACTTATACCGAAGACTCCAAGCGGTGATGATGTGACTACAAATCTTCGAGCTGATGATACTTTCGTAGAGGATAAAGGCTGGCATAATGCTTCAAGTAATTATGCTGATTTTATAAGAAGACATGAAAACTTGCATATACTCTTTTTGGAACTTGGAGTAGGAGCAAATACACCTGTTATTATAAAATATCCTTTTTGGCAGATGACATATGACAATAAAAAGGCGGTATATGCCTGTTTAAACTATGGAGAAGCCTTCTGCCCTGAGAAGATTAATGATAGAAGTATATGTATTGACGGGGATATTGGGGAAATTCTGTCACAGATTAAAGAAAAGTAATAGTTCTAAGGCGTGTATTGGAATTATGCCACGAATAATATACAATATTAGTGACATAATAAAAGGATGTTCTAATTGATTTTAGATTGGTCGGTTTTTAAACATTTAAGCTTACCTAAATGAAGGAGTGGAGAAAAAATGAGTATATTTACACCTGAAGCAAACATAATAATAAAAGAAGCAAGACCTGAAGATGCAGCTAAGCTAATTGAATACACAAAGCTTGTAGGTGCACAAACTGATAATCTAAGCTTCGGTAAAGAAGGTATAGGAGATACACTTGAGGTAGAGAAAGAGTTTATCAAAAGAATTAATTCAGGTCCGAAGTCTGTGATGTATTTTGCATGGAAAAATGATGATATAGTCGGATGTGCAAGTATAAGCGGTATGAAGCGAAGAATGATTCACAGAGCAAACTTTGCTATAAGTGTTGCCAAATCGGAATGGGGAAGCGGAATTGGAAGTGCACTTTTAGAAAAATGTATTTCCTTTGCTAAGAATAATGGAATAGAAATCATAAACCTTGATACAAGGAGTGATAATATCCGTGCTATTAGCCTATATAAAAAGTTCGGATTTGTAAAAATCGGTCAGATGCCTGCTTTTTTAAAAATAAATGGCGAATATATAGATGCGGATTTGATGTATCTGGATTTGAGAAAGTAATAAAAGATTATACCCCCACACCGGATAAAAAATCTGATGTGGGGACATTTTATATGTTTATCTTGGCAGCAGGAGAATTATTTAAAGTTTCTTCAATATATTTATTTATAGATATCTTATTACTTGTTGCATATACAAATATTTTCTTATGAAGTTCAGGTGAGAGACGAATATTAAAACTTCCTTTAAATGCAACCTCAGGTTCTTTACCTTCAGACTTACAAATATCAAGATAGTCATCAACAGCACCATGAAAATCATCTAACAGTTCTTTAGCATTTTCACCCTCATAAGAGATCAATGATCTTATACCTAGAACTTTTCCAAAGAAAATACAGTCTTCTTCAGAAAATTCAACGCTTCCAATATATCCTTTATACATAATAGTATTATTCATATGAGTCCCTCCTGTTCCAGAATTATTATAAGTTGCTTTATTTGATATGCTTTTAATTCTTTTTGTGGATGTGGTTTATGAAGCAAAATACTACCAAAGCTATTATTAACAAAGATTACTCTGGAACCACTGGTTTTCCCTTTATTTGAACGGAAATAGCCGAAGTAGTTTAATAGTGTTTCTGCATCATTAAAAGTAAAATCTTTAGGATTAGACTTGAGATGTTTTATAAGTTTTTCTTTTTGCCCCATAGCATTCCTCCTTTTCTATATTGTACCTTATTGAAGATGATTTTACAACTAAAAATAGTTGCAAAATTGAGACTTTAAATATGAATAATTATTTCCCCTCTACCTCCCCGTTTTTATATCTGAATTGTTCAGAAAAAGCAATCCTATGGCAAAAGAAATAAAAATATAGAGTATACAAGTTATTATTACAACAGGTAGATTTATTTCACCGGTTATATTTGTGCTACCCATGGAGTATATAAGCATTGAAAAAGGTGTTGCATAGAAAAATCCCTTTACTGTAAGAAGAAGTCCTAAAATATTTCCAAGGAAGGCCAGTCCTACAGGTATTGCAAATGAAGGTATTATCAGAGAAAGCATACACTGAAAACTTGAAACGGCAATTATACAAAGTATACTTGCAAATATTCTTAAATAAAATTCTTTAGGTATGCTTCCGGTAATCCCGATAAGCTTTCCTGAAACAATATAGATAAATGCAATCCATATCATACAAACAGATGACATTGTGGCTACGGTAAGCCATTTATCCTTTAATACTTTGAAGCGCGAACTTGATGTAAGCATTATATTCCAGTTAGTTCCAAGATGTTCCATGCGAAAATCAAGGCTTGCAAGTATAGCAATTAAAGGTGACAGGAAAAATATACCTAAGAACAATGACTCCTGTGTCCAAAGATCCGCCCAGTCAAATGATAATACTCCTTGATTTGAAAGGAAGTTTATAATACCGATACAGGCAGAAATTAACGGAATCAATACAAAGGGAATCCATACCGGGTTTCGCTTCATCTTGATAAGTTCGGCAGGCAATATGGTATAAGCATTTTTGCTTTTCCTGTTTACATGAGCAATCTTAAAATTGCCTGTTTCAGGATTGTTAAATACGGATAGACTAAGCTTATATGTAGCAAAGAAATATAAAAAGCTTATAAATATCGCTTTTATATCTATTGCATTCCATGAAAGCAGCATATTTCTTGTAGCAGAGTCATAATCCATAGTAACGGTACTTAAAGAAAAAAGTACGGACCATGGAGTAAGTGCCGCTTTACTTACAAAAGCAATGAATACGCCTGCAAGTGTGCCTCCAAAGGCGATTGAAAGTGCTGCAAATTGATTTCTGAACTTTAATGACAACAGACATTGAAGCTGAAATATAATCATTCCGAAAATAATCTCTGCAAATTCAGTCTGAAGTAATGCAAAGATTGGGAATCCTCCACCAATCATAAATTTAATACCTAAATATAAAATCATTATTGTCTGTATAAAACAAAATAAAGCTATATGTATTAAGCCGAATAAAAGTTTGGAAGAAAAGAGTTTTTTCCTGCTTTCAAGTGTGGGAAGAGTATTCCACATATTCCCTTTATTTTCTATATCAATGCATCTGCTTGCCAGTACCGACATCATAATGGAAATCAACATTGTATTTAAAAACGGAATCGAACTGAAAATCATTTGCCATTCCTGTCCTTTAGGTAAATCTCCATATGAGATGTAGAAATAGTTTAGTCCTGTTACAATAAATAATAATGATGAGGAAATCAGGAATTTGTTTTTTGTAAATTCAATGGATATTGACTTATTTAAGCTGATTTGTTTCATAACGACTCCTTTTCCCCTGTAAGCTTAAGGAAAATCTGCTCCAAACTCTGACCCGATGATTCTAGATTTGACAGCTTTCCCTGGTACAGCATTTGACCGTGATTTATAATGCCTACATAGTCAGCCATTTGTTCTATCTCATTTAGCAGATGGCTTGAGATAATTACAGTTATATCTCTTTCTTTCGGTAGGGAAGTTATAAGTTTTCTTATCTCCATTATTCCGGCAGGGTCAAGGCCGTTGGTAGGCTCATCCAATATAAGTAATTTCGGATTTCCAAGAAGTGCCATAGCGATACCGAGCCTTTGCTTCATACCGAGTGAATAGGCGGCAAGCTTTTTATCTCTTTGTTCATACAGTCTTACCGTTTTCAGAGCTTTTTCTATTTCAGCTTCTTTAACACCTTTTAACTTTGCTATGATTTGCATATTTTCAAGTCCGGTTAAATGAGGATATCCTCCGGGATTTTCTATAAGGCTACCTGTTTGATGAAGCAGACTTAAAAGGTTTTTGTTTGAAACTTTTTCACCGAAGAGTTTTATCTCTCCCGAGTCTTTCTTTATAAGTCCTAAAATCATTTTTAATGTTGTACTTTTTCCCGCTCCGTTAGGTCCGAGAAATCCGTATACACAGGATTTAGGTACACTCATGGACAGGTCATGTACACGATTCTTTTTAGTTAAATTTTTAGTTTCGAGTATTGTATCAGTCATTATTTTTCTCCTTTTACTTGATATGTGAGTATGATAATAACTGAAGATTAACTGAAGATTATCTCCACATTATGTTTACATTAAGAAAAGTATTTTTATATAGCGACTTTACTTAAATAAGATATAATAAGAAAACAAAACAATTTAGGAGTATATATGGAAAAGAAAGATTGTAAAATCCTGATAATTGATGATGAATTAGAATTGTCAAAGGTTTTAGGAGATATTTTAAAAAATGACGGATATACTGATATAGAATATGCCGATAATTTAAAAGAGGGAAGAGAGAAAATAGAAAGCACTCAGATTCATCTTATTTTACTTGATGTAATGCTTGGGGACGGCAACGGATTTGATTTTTATGAGGAATTAAAAAGAGTAGGTATATTTCCTAAACTGCCCGTTATCTTCCTGTCGGCAAGAGATGAGGATGAAGACAGACTTCACGGTCTTGGATTGGGAGCGGATGATTATATAACAAAACCCTTCCTTCCAAAAGAATTGTTACTACGTATCGGTGCGGTACTTAGAAGATGTTATTCACTTGATGAAAACACATCAGATATTGTTTTAGGATTAAGCAGAGTTTCTATAGAAGGAGGTATTGTAAAAAAGAATGGAGATGTCATAACATTGACAGCCAAAGAACTTGCATTATTCTCAATTCTTTATAGAAATAGAGGTAGGATAGTAACTACAGATATACTTTGTGAAGAGCTTTGGCCGGACGGCAGTTTCGGACTTGAAAATTCCTTGATTGTACATATGCGCCATTTAAGAGAAAAGATAGAAAAAGATCCTTCAAAACCGATTTTTTTAAAGACGGTAAGAGGTTTGGGATATAAGATGGAGAAGATATGAGAAAAAGCTTAGAGAGAAGATTGCAATTTATACTGTGGGTACTTGTTTTTGCCATAGCCATATTGTTTGTGGATTTCATAATATGTTTAGCTGTGATGTACAAAAGCTCAGATATAAACTATACGGATGCAAGTGAAATAACGGATAACTTATCATACAATAGCGGTGAGTATGTTTTAAGTGATGAAGAAAGCACACAGTTACAAAAGAATAACGAATTTGCATTTTTACTGGACAGTACAGGAAATATTATATGGTCTGAAAATATGCCTGAATCTTTGAAAAAATTAAAGTATACTTTACAGGATGTGGCCAAGTTTACAAGGTATTATCTGGATGACTATCCTGTACGTACTTATATAGTCAGTGAGGACAGATTGTTGATAGTCGGAAAGCTGAATGCGGATATATGGAAATATACTTTGGAATATGATGCGAATAATGTTTTGACGTTCTTGGAAATAACTCCGGTATTACTTATTTTCAATATTATTTTGTTTATCTTTGTTTCGATAAGGATGTATAAAGCAAGACAAAGAAGAATAGAGGAAGAAAGGGTAGAGTGGATTGCCGGAGTTTCTCATGATATCAGGACACCGCTTGCCGTTATTTTAGGTAATGCACAAATGATTACCAAAGAAAGCAATATTGATGAAATAAAAAGAAAGGCTGAGATTATTGAAAGTCAAGGACTTCGTATAAGAGCATTGGTAGAGAATTTAAATATAACAAGTAAGCTCGACTTCGGTACAAAAAGATTTGAAAAAAGCAAGGTTTGTTTAAGTACACTTATCAGAAAGATTGTAAGTAATATGATAAATTCACTTGATATTGATGCACAGTCTAAGTATGATTTTGAACTGAACATAGATGATGAGTTGCAAAAATATGAAGTTTCATTAAATGAAGAACTGTTTGAAAGAGCCGTAATAAATCTTTTAAATAATGCTTTTCGTCACAATCCCGGCGGATGCAGCATCTATATAAATCTATATAAAGAAAATAAGAAAATATTTTTGGAAATAGGGGACAGCGGAAGCGGAGTACCGGGCGAGTTTTTACAAAGACTGAATCAAAGATCATATGCCGAGAGTAAAAGCGTCGGAAAACATGGACTTGGACTAAAGATAGTTAAGAAGGTAGCAGCATTTCATAGATGGAAGGTAAAATTTACTAACGGCAAGAATGCAGGATTTGTTTGCAGGATGGAAATAAAATAGGTAGTAGGGAAGATTAACAGTGATTTATTATAATGTTATTCTATAGACACAGGTGGGAATTCCCACAAATTAAACGTTTATTTTAGAGGAACTTATGAATACAAGTGTAAGAGAATATGATGCAAAGTTAGATTCAAAGAAAAGGATTACTTCAAGAGGATGTATATTTGAGTACTACCATGTGAAAGAGAAAGAAGACGGTACAATATTGCTTGAGCCTCGTGAACTTAGAGAACCTTTCAGGATTTCCGAGAATACATTACATATGATGGATACAGCAGTTGAAAATATTAAAGCCGGGATTACATCAGATGAAATCGACTTATCCGAGTTCTAAGGTGAGATATGTATAAAATTAAATTAGGTGTACCTGAGATGAAAAGTCTTTGGGAGAATCTCTCATCAAAGGTAAAGAATAAAAC
>CAUQKD010000017.1:0-18554 GCA_963518365.1 uncultured Lachnoanaerobaculum sp.
TGTATTTTCCGTTCACCATTATACCATATTCATATAATATAGCAAAGCATAAAAACAAAAATCATTCCTATAAAAATAAAACTTTATAAAATTGTATACGATAAATATCTTGCAAATAAAAACTTTTGCTTTATACTATAGTAGGTTAATTAAATGGAAAGATATTTATATCTATGTTGTATATGGAGGAATTATGCATCAGGAACAATGTATTAAGGATAATTTATATTATGTAGGAGCCAGTGACAGAAGACAGAGACTTTTTGAGAATGCCTATCCTATTCCTTATGGAATGGCTTACAACTCATATCTTATACTGGATGAGAAGACCATACTCTTTGATTCCGTAGACAGATCAGTTGAGGGCTTATTCTTTGAAAACTTAAAAGCAACACTTGGTGACAGACACCTTGACTACCTGGTAATAACACATATGGAACCTGACCACGCCGCAACACTTGGCGACCTTTTGAATATGCATCCCGATATGATGATAGTAGGTAATGCAAAAATCAAGGCTATGATAGGTCAGTTCTTCGACTTTTCACTTGATCACAGATTCCACGAAGTAAAAGAAGGTGACACATTAAGTACAGGTGAGCATACATTCAAGTTCTTCTTTGCACCGATGGTTCACTGGCCTGAGGTAATGATGGTATATGATGAAAAGCTGAAAGTACTCTTTTCTTCAGATGCTTTTGGGAGTTTCGGTGCATTGTCAGGAAATATTTTTGCAGATGAGCTGAACTATCAGTCTGAGTGGAATTCCGAATCAAGAAGATACTACGCAAATATTGTCGGCAAATTCGGTCTACAGGTTATGAATATCTTAAAGAAACTTTCAGATCTGGATATTGAGATTATTTGTTCACTGCACGGTCCGGTATTCAGAACAAAAGAAGATATTCAGGCTTGTATAAAGAAGTACCAGACTTGGGGTTCATATACTCCTGAAGATAACGAAGTTGTAATCTACTCAGGTTCCGTATACGGACATACTGAAGATTTTGCGACCCTGCTTGCCACTCTTTTGGCACAAAGAGGTGTAAGAAATACCAAGGTATATGATATTTCTTCAATTGATGTTTCTTACCTGCTGTCAGAGGCGTTCAGAGCAAAGGTTCTTGTGTTTGCCGCTTCTTCCTATAACGGCGGTATATTCACACCTATGGAGAACTTCCTTATGGACCTTGTAGCACACAACTTCCAAAACAGAGATGTGTTCGTAGTTGAGAACGGCTCTTGGGCGCTTACAGCCGGTAAGGGAATGCGTGAAATAATCGGCCAATTAAAGAAGGTGAATATAGCGGATGAAACAATCAGTATAAAGTCACTTTTAAAAGATGCACAGTATGATGAAGTAGTCGCTATGGCCGATAAGATTGTTGAGGATTTAAAGAAATAAATCAAACAGTGCATACCCGCATATGGGTATGCATTTTTGTTTTAGGAGTTATATGCAAAAACAAAATAAAATAAAGTCGGCATTTTTTGTAGCCTTTCCGAATACCGTACCTATTTTGGCAGGATTTTTATTCTTAGGAATTGCCTACGGCATTTATATGAATCGCTCGGGATTTAACTTTCTTTACCCGATGTTTATGAGCTTTATAATATTTGCCGGTTCTGTAGAGTTTGCCACCGTTTCATGGTTGCTTGGCAGCTTTGACCCTATAAATATATTTTTCCTCACGCTTATGATAAATGCAAGACACCTGTTCTACGGACTGTCCATGCTTGAAAAGTACAATATACCCGGACTGAAAAAATACTATCTTATATACGGAATGTGTGACGAATCATTTTCTATCAACGCCACTGTCGACATACCTAAAGGTATTGACAAGGGATGGTTTATGTTCTTTGTAACCTTATTAAACCAATTTTATTGGGTCGCCGGCGCTACATTGGGAGGCATCTTCGGAAGCTTTATACCTTTTGATTCAAAGGGCATTGAATTTGTTATGACCGCACTCTTTGTCGTAATATTTTTGGAAAATTGGCTTAAAGAAAAAAATCACACCGCTTCAATTATAGGACTGAGCGTATCGTTTATTTGCCTGATTATATTTAAAGGTACCAACTTTATAATACCGTCCATGTTGATTATATTGGCGGCTCTGACACTGATGCGAGGAAGGTTTAGCGATAAATGAATACATTACAACATATAATTATAATTGCGGTCGTAGCGATAGCGACTATGATCACAAGATTTTTACCTTTTATCGCTTTTCCTGCAAATAAGGAAACCCCGAAATATATAAAGTACCTCGGAAAGGTGCTTCCGGCTGCAGTGCTGGGACTTTTAGTGGTGTATTCGCTTAAGGACGTGTCTGTATTTAATGACAACCACGCAATCCGCGAAGCCATATGTATTGCGGTTATAGTTTTTCTTCATTTTTGGAAAAGACAGATGATTTTATCCATATCCGCCGGTACAATACTTTATATGATACTGGTACAATCAGTTTTTAAATAAGGAGAGTTATGAAAGAAATTGCAAAAAAAGTAAAAGCGGACTCATTTTTGCTTATGGCAAGCAGCAATGAGATGAGAAATACCTGCTTAAAAAATATTATTGAGAATCTCAAAAAAGATAAAGAACATATATTGGATGAAAATAAGAGAGATATAGAAAACGCCAAGAATGAAAATATCTCATCTTCCATCCTGTCAAGGCTTTTGTTTGACGAGCATAAGATGGATACCGTTATAGCGGGAATCAACGACCTTATAAAAATGGCCGACCCTATCGGAAGGATTACTCTAAAAAGGGAACTTGATGAGGGATTGGTACTTACAAGAACCACCACTCCTATCGGCGTTATAGGTGTTATCTTTGAGGCAAGACCTGATGCATTGGTTCAGATTGCTTCACTTTGCATAAAGAGCGGTAATGCAGCCATACTTAAGGGAGGCAGCGAGGCTTTGCTTACAAACAGAGCTTTATTTGAAAGTATAAAAAGAGCCGTCAAAGATTCAAACCTTCCTGAGCATGCACTTGTTCAGCTTGAGGCCAGAAGTGATGTAAGCGAGCTGCTTTCCTGTTATGAATATGTGGACTTGCTTATACCGAGGGGTTCAAATTCCTTTGTAAAATATATTATGGACAATACAAGTATTCCTGTAATGGGACATGCCGACGGTATATGCCACACTTATGTGGATGAAGAGTTTGACCTTGACAAATCCATAAGAATTTTGGTGGATGCAAAGACTCAATATCCTTCCGCCTGCAATACCACAGAGACAATACTGGTTCACAAAAATGCTGTAGATAAGCTTTTCCCGAGATTAAATAAAGCTTTTAACGATGCGAAAATCAAAGTATTTGCACATGAGAATATAATAGATAAATTTGATAATGCCGTACCTGCTACAGACAACTCTTTTCATACCGAGTACCTTGAAAAGACTGTCAATGTGAAGACGGTTGACGACATTGACGAGGCGATAAATCATATCAATACCTACGGCTCACATCATACCGACGCCATACTCACAAACATAGATTCAAATGCGGACTATTTTATGAACAGAGTCGACTCCGCAAATGTATACAAAAACTGCTCAACCAGATTTGCAGACGGTTTCAGATACGGTTTCGGTGCCGAGGTCGGAATCAGTACCGGAAAACTCCATGCCAGAGGACCTGTGGGTCTTGAAGGGCTTTGCACTTACAAATATAAGCTTTACGGCAACGGCGATATTGTAGCCGACTATGCAGACGGTAAAAAAGAATTTCATTTCAAAGATTTATAAAAAACGGGGCTTTCGCCCCGTTTTTATCTTATCCAAGAACCGTTTGCTCCCAGTCTGAATGAATCAATTGTAGTGTTTGTAGCCATAAATCCCGAACCCGGATAGAAATAATACCAGTTTCCGCCAATCTGTGTCCACTTCTCACACATAGCGCCGTTACTGTCCAAGTAATAGTACTTGCCGTCACTGCTGTGAAGCCATGTGTTGCTTAACATCTTACCTCTCGGTACCTCCGCGTTTAAATAATACCACTTGCCGTTTGACTGCTGCCATCCCATCGTCATCTGACCTGATGAGTTCAAATAGTAGTACTCACCGTCTCTCTTTTGCCAACCTGTAAGCATTCTGCCCGAGTCGTCAAAAAGATACCACTTATCTCCTATATATTCCCATCCGTTTGTCTTAAGGCTTCCGTCAGGGAATCTGAAATACCATGTATCTCCTGATTTGTTCCAGCCTACACTGTTTCCAACCTGATTTGAAGAGCTGTTATTGCCCTTTGATACATTGCTCTCATCCAGATAAAACTCATCTGAAGTCACCCAGTCCGAACTTCTGCCGTAGTCGTCACCATGACTTACGGTTCTGATTTTGAACTTATATGTACCTTTTTGTGTCATATCGTTTCTAAAGCTGTAGCTGTTACCCTTGAAGTTCTCCACCTTTGTAACCTGTGTGCTTCCACGAAGCAGTATCAATTCGTAATATCCTGAAGTTCCCGAAGGCTCATCCCATTTGGCAATACCTATTCCGCTGTCCTTCCACTCCACATCCTCAGGCTGCTCATAGGTACCCTTTATAGGATTTAACTTAACAGCCACAACCAAGTCACCGTCTTTTTTTGAAGATGACAGATACTTACCTCCGGTAACGCTTATATTGGATGATGAATAAGTTCCCTTAAACGTATAGTCGCTTGCAGGCTCAAGAGTAATCTTAAGCTTTATCTCATCTCCTATATTAAGACGCTTCTTTCCGCTTGTAATCTCCGCATCCACCACATTGAACCTGTCCGATGCGGTATATACATTGATATCTCCGCCCGAATTGCCTCCGTAGTTGATACTGAGTGTGTCTGTATTGTCTCCTATATCCAAATCCGTATTTACTTTTATTCCAACTGAACTGATGGTCTTATTCGCCGCATATACAGGCATAGCTGCAAATGAGCATACTAAGACCGTCCCTAAAATCGTCAATTTCTTAGCTAACCTCATACATTCCTCCTTATATTTTCACAGTCAAGCTGTCTTTATACTCTAAGTATATTTAATTTAAGGTCTCATGTATAGTTAAAATTTTCTTACTAATTCATATCTTTTATATGTTATTTTTATATAAGTATATATAGAAATAAAGATATTTTGACGCTTGCATTATAATTTATTTAAAATATACTCAATAAGATGTTGTTTAAAATATACTTCTAATACAATATCCGATAAAAATGTGAATAACTCAACACTTTCACTGTTAAAGTCTTTTGACTTTTTCTTCGCAGACTCAAGTCTATCCCTTAAATCGGATATAATCGCATCTTTTTTATCGGACTCCATACTTACCAAAATATCATACAGCTTTGAAAGTGAGCCGTCCTCTTTTTCAAAACTGTCATATATACTTAGGTCGCACAGACTCTTTATATCGGCAAATGAAAGCACATTTTTATAAAAATATATAAGGATAAGCAGCATCACATGGTCCTTTGTATACTTCTTCTTATCTGAAGGCGGCAAAAGCTTGTTCTTGGTATAGTTGTTGATCATAGTCTTTGTAAGAAGCTTATCATCCTCCTCTTTTTTAAAACTTCTCAGCTTCTCATCTATGAAACTTGTCATCTGATCCATATAAAGCGATATGTCGGGAATATCCTCAGACTTTACAATATCAAGCTTTTCAAAATGCTTTATCATATCATTTATAATTTCAATATTGGTTTCCATAACATTAGTATATAGTAATAAAAACTATATATCAAGTATATAAATATCAGCATCCTTCTTTTAACAACAATATACTCTTTATCATTGCTATAAATGATACAATGAAACATACAATGCTTAATACAAATAATATCGGTTCATTTATAGCAGGAATATCCGTCATATAATTCATATTGCTCATTACTACAAATGTCAATGACCGGCTGATAAAGTTGGTACTTAACAATATTATACCGCTTAAGAAAAAAACACCAAATATTCCAAATCCGAACGCTACATTAAGTTTATTTCTTTCCATACCTGCCCTCCGTTATTAACAGTTAATATTTTATCTATAGATTCTGTATATCATTATTTATAAATTTTGTCAATAAAGTGTATCCGTCTTCTATAAATATGCGGCTCCTTGCAGCGTTCTTTTCGCTATATACCTCTAAACTTCCCTTCTCATCATTTGATCTGTAGATTTTAAAAGGAATAGGATCTGATGAGTGAGTCTTGGTCTCAATAGGAGTAGGGTGATCCGGCATTATAAGCATTGCAAAATCCTCACCGGCATCCCTTAGTGCCTTACAAAGCGGTCCTACAATATTCTTATCAATCCTTTCAACCGCTGAAATTTTTCCTTCTATATCACCATGATGTCCACATTCATCCGGTCCTTCAAGGTGAATATACACAAAGTCGTTGCCGTCTTTTAACAATGTCTTTTTAGCGGCCTCAAGCTTTCCCTCATAGTTGGTATCAAGAGTACCTGTTGCACCCTCCACATCAATGCTTTCCATACCTGCACTGATTCCTATGCCCTTTATAAGGTCAACGGCGGAGATTACAGCACCCTTAAGTCCTGTCTTTTCTTTAAAATTCTCTATTCGAGGCTTCTTGCCTTCACCCCAAAGCCATATGGAGTTTGCAGGGTTCTTACCTTCTTTTATTCTTTTTATATTTACAGGATGATCTTTTAATATATCATAGCTTCTTTCCATAAGATTAAAAATCTTATCATTATTCGGCAGATACTCTCCTATAACTCTGTCTGAAATATCATGTGGCGGTGTAAGATTAAGTCCTGTCTGACCTTTATCCCATATGAGACAATGTCTGTATGAGATTCCCGGATAAAACTTAAACTCGCTGTCTCCAAGCGCTTCTTCTACAGCCTTTATAAGCTCATTTGCCTCATCCGTTGATATTTCTCCCGCCGAATAGTCAAGCATCTTTCTTTTTTTAATATCCTCTTCATCTGAAAGTGTAACAAGATTACATCTGATTGCCACATCACTATCTTTCATCTTTATTCCGATACTTACGGCCTCAAGCGGAGAACGCCCCGTATAGCATTCCAAAGGATTATAGCCCATTACGGCAAGGTTGGCTACATCACTTCCGGGTTTTAGGGTATCAGGCACCGTTTTTACCATACCCATTATGCCCTTTAGACCGTCAATATTCGGCTTTTTTGCCACATCAAGTATTGTCTTATTGCCAAGCTCCTTTATATCTCTGTCGGCCATTCCGTCGCCAAGTACCACTATATATTTCATTTCTTCACCTTCCGTCTATTTGTTTAATGCCCCTATAAAGTTCTTTGTCTTTTCATTGTCCGATGCAAATACCACATCCGGAGTTCCGGATTCCACTATCACACCTCCCGACATGAAAATAACCTTATCTGAAATCTCTTTTGCAAAAGCCATCTCATGAGTTACTATGACCATTGCAATATTCAGATCCGATAAAGACTTTATAACCTTTAAAACCTCTCCTGTCAACTCCGGATCAAGTGCCGAGGTCGGTTCGTCAAAAAACAAAATCTTCGGATTTAGCGCCAATGCTCTGGCTATCGCCACTCTCTGTGACTGTCCGCCTGAAAGCTGATACGGGTAAGCATCGGCTCTGTCTGAAAGTCCCATTTTCTTAAGCAGTTCAAAAGCCTCTTTTTTCACGCTTGCTTTATCTCTTTTTTGTACTCTTATAGGCGCATCACAGATATTTTGCAGCACATTCATATGTGGGAAGAGATTGAAGTTTTGAAATACAAGCCCGAAACACTCTGAAATCTTTTTCAAAGTTGCAGGACTTTCATAAACAGATTTTCCGGCCACACTTTTACAAACAGAATTTCCACTGTAGCTAAGTTCACCGTCATCCATACTTTCAAGCAGTGTGGCACAGCGCAACAGTGTAGACTTACCTGAACCTGAAGGACCTATAATACTTAAAATCTCACCTTCACCGACTTCCAGTGAAATATCCTTTAATATCTCCACGTCGTCAAATGACTTTTTTACCGACTTCATACTTAATAATGACATAATCACCTACTTATAATATTCCAATTTCTTCTCAATAAACTCCATTACAAATGCAACGATACCGTTAAATATATAATAAAACAGTGCCGCACATACAAAAGGATACATACTTGTCGTACTGCTTGCCAGCGCCTTTGCCATAGTGAACATCTCCGCCACACTTATTGTAAATGCAAGTGAAGTATCCTTTACCAAGGTTATTACCTCATTGGTTACAGAAGGCAATATTCTCTTTATCACCTGCGGCAATATGATAACAAAGAAGGTTTGAGATTTACTATATCCCAATATTTTTGCAGCTTCATACTGTCCGGCAGGCATTGACTGGATTCCGCTTCTGTATATCTCCGCAAAGTATGCGGCATAGTTTATTACAAAACCTATTATGGTGGCTACCATACGATAGCTTCCCGAAATTGATACTCCGAAGATATAATAAGGTCCGAAATACACCACCATAAGCTGTAACATAAGCGGTGTACCGCGCATTATAGATATATAAACCTTACACAGATAAGATACCGTTTTTATTTTGCTCATTCTTCCGAATGCAACCAAAAGTCCAAGCGGAAGCGAAAATATCAATGTAACCAGGAATATCTGTATACTTACAAGCATACCCGGTGCAAGCTTTGCTGCAATATTAAGAATATTCATAAATTCTCCTATAAGATATATTGTGCATAAAAAACGCCGGCAGATGAACTGTCAGCGTATCTTACATTACTCTAAAGTAGTAACATCCTTACCAAACCACTTCTCTGAAATAGTCTTCAAGCTTCCGTCGGCTTTCATCTCATCAAGCTTTGCCTGAACTTCATCTCTCAAAGCCTCATTACCGAGCTTAAATCCTACACCGTACTCTTCACTTGCAAGCGGTGTATCAAGCACTGTAAAGCTGTTTCCGCCTCTTTTTGTAATCTGATAGTTTGCTACCACACTGTCCATTGCTATAGCATCAACGCCGCCCATATCAAGGTCCATAAATCCGGTGTTGTAATCAGCTACAGTCTGAAGGCTGCCAAATGTCTTTACCATATCAGGGTCTTCTTTTAATGCGGCCTCTGCTGAAGAATCTGTCTGTACTTCAACCTTCTTACCTGCAAGATCCTCTATTGAATCTATACCCGAATCGGATTTTACTACAAATACCTGATCGTTTTTCATATAAGGTTTTGACCATGTATACTTATCTTCTCTTCCCTGTATACTGAAGCCGTTCCAAATACAGTCTATAGTGCCTGATGAAAGCTCCATATCCTTTGCATCCCAAGCTATAGGCTGATACTTTATCTCCTTGCCCATTCTCTTTGCAACCTCGGCAGCCACTTCAAGGTCAAATCCTGTAAACTGTCCGTCATCTCCTACAAATCCCATCGGAGGAAAGTCCTGATCAAATCCTACAGTAAAAGTATTCTTACTGTCCGTTTTCACTGCTTCGCTGCTCTCGCTTGCAGTTTTACTTGTTTCTGCAGATGCAGATGTGCTCTCGGTTGTCTTTGCAGAAGAACAACCTGCCAACATAAGTGCCGCCAATACTCCAAACAAATAAATTTTCTTCATAATACACCTCATTACTTTCTTTGCTTTGTTGCTTTGTCTTAACACTTTCTTATGGTAGCACACTAAAGTATATCTGTCAACACTTTATTTCTCTACTACACTAAAGTAATTCTACTTTGTTCTGATTTGTAGATCCCTTTGATTCATTTATATGTACTTCGAGCTGGTCATAAGGTATCTCGATACCGTTTTTATCAAACTTTATCTTGATTTCTTCGACTATTGCCCACTTTGCAGTCAAATAGTCTCCTGTATTGCACCATGCCATACCGCCAAGCATAACGGCGGAAGATGCCAAATCATCCACATACGAAACTATATCCTTGTCCTTAAGTATCAATCCGTTTTCATCAAATGCTTCTTTTATAAGCTTTTTCGCTTTTCTGATATCGGTGTTATATGATACTCCCACCTTTATATCTATTCGCCTGATATCGTTTGCCGTAACATTGGTGATGACATCATTTGCCAACGCACCGTTGGGTATGGATATTCTTTTGTTATCCGGTGTCAAAAGTACCGTATATATTATACCTATGGTATCTACAATACCCTCGGCCTTCGGGGTAATGATATAATCTCCTCTGCTGAAAGGATGACTGAAAAGTATAATCATTCCGCCGGCAAAGTTACTTAGACTGCCCTGCCATGCCAAACCTATCGCAACACCTGCAGAACCGAGTATTGCCACTATGGACGCACTGCTTATACCGATTCTTTCCGCAAGTCCCAGTACAACCAAGGCATACAGTGCCACTTTCATTGTGGACAACAAAAATATCCTTACGGCTATATCAATATTTATCTTTTTTAAGAACTTATCAAGCATCTTTGATAAAAGTCTGATAACCTGACTTGCTATAAAAAATGTAATAATCACTATTACTATGTCATATACCAGTGCAAGAAAGAAAGGATAGAACTTCTTTAAGGTTTCCATCATCACACTCGGCTTAAGCTTTTGAATATCATTGGCTACAGATTCCGCCACATCACTTTCCGATATACTCGGCAAGCCGGAATCCGTCACGCTTGTCAGACAAATCCCGGCTCTACATAATTTAAAAATATTAAAAATCACTATTTATCCCACTTAAATACTACCATTGCCATTGGAGGAACCTTAATCTTAAGGGAGTTTTCTCTTCCGTCCACCTTTTTCTTAACGGACTTTTTCGCTCTCTTATTTCCTACTCCGCTTCCGCCAAACTTCTTATCATCCGAATTGAAAATCTCCGTATAAGTACCCTTATAAGGAACTCCAATTTCTCTTTCATATACTACCGGTGTGAAATTGCATACCACTACCAGAGTATCCTCTTCTTTTTCGGTCTTTCT
The DNA here is from genome assembly GCA_963518365.1 of uncultured Lachnoanaerobaculum sp. GTDB lineage: Bacteria > Bacillota > Clostridia > Lachnospirales > Lachnospiraceae > Lachnoanaerobaculum. The sequence goes on from CAUQKD010000017.1 coordinate 10,925, forward strand.
TAAGAATACTACAATTGTCTCATCCTTTGAAGTACAGTTTATCCACTCAAATCCGTCAGGATTGTAGTCAAGCTTATACAGTGCAGGATAGTCCAGATAAAGCTTATTGAGTGCCTTTGAGTATCTTTGCATCTTTTTGTGGTTTTCATACTCAAGCAGATTCCACTCAAGTGATACATCCTCATTCCACTCGTTCATCTGTCCGAACTCCTGTCCCATAAACAAAAGCTTCTTTCCGGGATGTGTCATCATAAATCCGTATGCCACTCTCAGATTGTTAAACTTCTCCTCCTGAGTTGCACCCGGCATCTTTCCTGCAAGAGTCGCCTTACCGTGTACCACCTCGTCATGACTGAGTACCAATATAAAGTTCTCACTGTATGCATAAAGTAATGAGAATGTAAGTCCGTTGTAGTCTCCGCTTCTAAAATAAGGGTCAAGCTTCATAAACTCAAGGAAGTCGTTCATCCAACCCATGTTCCACTTGTAGTCAAATCCGAGTCCGCCGTCCTTTAAATCACCTGTAATCTTCGGCCATGCTGTAGACTCCTCGGCAATCAAAAGACTTGAAGGATGTTTTTTCTTGTATATTGAATTAAGATGCTTCAAAAACTCTATCGCATCCAAATTTTCATTGCCGCCGTATATATTCGGCAACCACTCTCCGGCATTCTTGCCGTAGTCAAGGTAGAGCATGGAAGCTACCGCATCCATTCTTATACCGTCCACATGGTACTTTTCAGCCCAGAAAAGTGCGTTTGCAATAAGGAAGTTGCTGACCTGCGGTCTTGCATAGTTGTATATCAAAGTACCCCAGTGCGGATGTGAACCTCTTCTAGGATCCGGATGTTCATATACATGGCTGCCGTCAAAGCAACCCAGTCCGTGCAGATCTCTCGGGAAATGTGCCGGAACCCAGTCAAGTATTACACCAATATTCTTCTTATGCATATAGTTCATAAAATACATAAAATCATCCGGAGTACCGTATCTGCTTGTAGGACTGTAATATCCCGTCACCTGATATCCCCAGCTTCCGTCAAGAGGGTGTTCCATAATCGGCATAAGCTCTATATGTGTATAGTTCATCTTCTTAACATAGGTGGCAAGTTTCGGTGCTATCTCACGGTAGTTATAGAATACCGAACCGTTTACTTCTTCACCGCTTTCATCATACTGCATCTCTTTTCTTATCCATGAACCGAGATGTAACTCATATATATTCATTGCAGGAGACTTATCAGTCTCTGTGGACTGGAATACATCTCTGTTTTTCATCCAGTCCTCATCGCTCCATTCAAATCCTGAAATATCCGCCACTATGCTTGCAGTATTCGGGCGAAGTTCGGAGTAGAAAGCATAAGGATCCGCTTTCAACATCGGCTCTCCCTTCATTGTTTTTATTTCAAACTTATAAAGGTCTCCGGCTTTCAACCCCGGTATGAACAGTTCATATACTCCGAAGTCTCCAAGCTTGTTCATCTGATGCCTTCTGCCGTCCCACAGGTTAAAATCTCCTACTACGGACACTCTCATAGCTTCAGGCGCCCAAACCGAGAAATTTACACCTTCCACTCCTGAAAGTGTCATAGGCTTGGCACCCATTTTTTCATAAATTTCGTAGTTTATTCCCGCCTCAAACTTTGACAAATCTTCCTCTGTATAAATACTGTCAAAGGAATACGGATCATAGATTGTCTGCACGGTATCATTATCATATGTCACTATAAACTGATACTTGAACTCCTTGCTTCTACCTACTAGACATGCAAAAAATCCCGCTTCATCCGCACATTCCATAGCAACAGGATTTTTATTGCCGTCAATCAACAATTCAACACTCTTTGCATGAGGTATAAAAGTCTGAACCAAAAAACCGTTTTCCACCTTATGTGAACCAAGAATCTTTTTCGGTCTGTCACATTCAGAATAAGTGATTTCTTCTATTGCTGCCCAATCCATCAAATCATATAAATTCTTATCCATAGCCTAACCTTTCTCCTTACAATATGAGTAATAGTTCAGATAAGATACTGCCGCTTATCCTCTCCATAACATTTATATAGATTATACTATTCTTTTGCCAAAGTTAAAAGCAAATGTTATAAGCTACTCAATATAAATGTGATTATTATCATATAATGTTTTATACTTGCGCTTCAAAAAAATGTTTATTACTATTTTCATAATTATATTATCATTTGGTTGTATTCTACTTTTAATTAGCGTAAAATAGTAGAAGTTTTAAAGACTATGTTAAAAACGGATTGGAGAAGATAATGAATAAGAATTCAGATTTTGATGTTGTAAAAGAAATCTTCAGTTGGATTTCCATAATAGTGGTGGCTGCCGTAATAGCGCTGGTTCTAAACCTCTTTATTATAGCAAACTCAAGAGTCCCTTCAGCATCTATGGAGAACACAATAATGACAGGTGACAGAGTGGTCGGCTTCAGACTTACATATCTTTTCCAGGAGCCTAAGCGCGGTGATGTTATAATATTCAAGTTCCCTGACGATGAGAGTCTTTACTATGTGAAGAGAATTATCGGTGAGCCGGGAGATGTTGTTGATATAAAAGACGGCAAGGTATACTTAAACAACTCCGAGACTCCGCTTGAAGAAGATTATATAAAAGAGCCTATGATTCCTGAGGCACCGATGCACTTTGAAGTACCTGAAGACTCATACTTCTGTATGGGAGACAACAGGAACAATTCCGCGGACTCAAGGCGTTGGGTCCACCCTTTTGTACACAAGGATAAGATAATCGCAAAGGTAATCTTCCGCTACTTCCCGGGATTTAAGATGATAAAGTAAAACAAAGGCTGTTGCACTTTTTGCAACAGCCTTTGTTTTATGTCAGTTCTTAAAACTGTGTATAGGAGCAGGTATTCTGCCTCCTCTGTTTACAAACTTCTCACAGGAAAAGCCGTTTACAGACATTATCGGAGCGTAACCTAAAAGTCCTCCGAACTCAACCACTTCTCCTTCTCCCTTTCCTATAACCGGGATTACTCTGACAGCTGTAGTCTTTTGATTTATCATACCTATAGCGGCCTCATCCGCAATGATTCCCGCGATAGTCTCTTCCGAAGTATCTCCCGGTATTGCAATCATATCAAGACCTACAGAACAAACACAGGTCATCGCCTCAAGCTTTTCTAAGGTCAAAGCACCTGCATTCACCGCGTCAATCATACCCTGATCCTCAGAAACAGGTATAAACGCACCTGAAAGTCCTCCGACATATGAAGAAGCCATTACACCGCCCTTTTTGACCTGATCGTTTAAAAGAGCAAGTGCCGCCGTAGTTCCCGGCGCTCCCACTCTCTCAAGACCTATCTCCTGTAAGATTTCCGCTACGGAATCACCTACTGAAGGAGTAGGTGCAAGTGAAAGGTCGATGATTCCGAAAGGTATTCCGAGCCTTTTTGAAGCTTCTCTTGCCACAAGCTGTCCGACTCTGGTTATCTTAAACGCGGTCTTTTTTATAGTCTCACAAAGTACCTCAAAGTCCTTGTCTCTGGCTTGCTTAAGAGCCGCTCTTACTACTCCCGGTCCGCTGACACCTACATTTATAACGGCATCCGCCTCGGTCACACCGTGGAATGCACCTGCCATAAACGGATTGTCATCAGGAGCATTGCAAAATACCACAAGCTTTGCACATCCGATAGAATCTCTGTCCGCTGTAATCTTTGCTGTTTCTTTTACTATCTTACCCATAAGTCTGACAGCATCCATGTTAAGGCCTGTCTTTGTAGAACCTAAGTTTACCGAGCTGCATACAAAATCAGTCTCATTAAGCGCCTGAGGTATGGACTCCATCAAAAGTCTGTCCGCCGCAGTTATACCCTTTGATACTACGGCCGAATATCCTCCGAGGAAATTTACACCTGTATCCTTTGCCGCTTTATCAAGAGTCTTTGCTATCTTAACAAAGTCGTTTACACTCTTACAGGCACTGCCGCCTATTAAAGCCATAGGGGTAACCGATATTCTTTTATTTACAATAGGCACACCGAAATCTCTTGAGATATCATCTCCCACCTTTACAAGGTTCTTTGCCACATTTGTAATTTTATTATAAATATTGTCACAAAGTTTATTAAGGTCTGTATCAATACAGTCCAGTAAGCTTATACCGATTGTAATAGTTCTGACATCCAACAGATCTTTGTCTATCATGTTGTTGGTCTCTATTACTTCAAACATATCAAACATAGTTTCCTCCTAGAGTCTGTGCATTGATTCAAAAATTTCTTCTTTTTGTGCCTTTATCTTTACCCCGATACCGTCCCCAAGAGCATCCAAATCTTCCACTGTTTTTTCAAAGTCCACACTTGCATTTTCCATATCTGTAATCATCATCATATTAAAGTAGCCGCTTACTATGGTCTGTGATATATCAAGTATATTTATCTTATTCTCAGCCAGATATGTACATACCTTCGCTATAATACCTACTGTATCCTTACCTACTACAGTTATTATTACCTTGTTCATAAACTTCTCCATTTCTAAATATCACTACACGTAGCAAACTCCCGAGAGCGCATCTCTTTTTGCCACTTCTATATCAAAATCCTTAGGATTGTAGTGTCTGTCATCTGCAAAAATTTCAAACCTTACACTTTCAAGCGCAAGCTCAGGCAGATTGTTCTTATCCGACAAATGTCCCAAGAAAATCTTTTTTATCTTATCATTTAATATCTCACATATCAACTTACCTGAATTCTCATTTGAAAGATGCCCCTTATTGCTTAGGATTCTCCTCTTAAGTTCATAAGGGTACGGACCTGTCTCAAGCATTCTGATATCGTGGTTCGCCTCTACAAGCAGTGCATCCAAGTCTGAAAGATTTTTTACAATATCCTTTGTATATCTTCCAAGGTCTGTAGCCACGGCTATCTTTTTATTACCGCATTCCACTCTGTATCCGAACGGCTCGTTTGCGTCGTGGTCAATATCAAACGCCTTTATATTGAGGTCTCCCAAAATGATATTATTTTTTGAATCTACGATATTAAAATAATCTGAAATCCTTGAGTATTTGTCTCTGTCCTTCAAATAATCAAGTGTACCCCTTGATGCAAAAACAGGTATCTCATTTTTTCTTACAAATACTTCAAGTCCCGCTATATGGTCACTGTGCTCATGTGTCAAAAATACTCCTGAGATATCCTTGCTGCAAAGCCCAAGTTCATTTAACCTTGTCTCTATTTTCTTATTTGATATACCGGCATCTACCAATATATGCGTCTTTTCACTGCCGATATATGTGGAATTTCCGTCGCTACCGCTTGCCAAGCTTACCAGTCTCAATACGTCACCTCAAAGCCTCTCTTATATTTTTCTCCAATTCAGACTTGTCTCCGTTATTTTTTATAATTTTATCGGCAATAGACTCAAAATCAGATTCTTTAGGCTGTTTTGATATTATTGTCTCTATTCTTTCTCTGCTTAAACCTCTTGATAACATCAGTCTTTTTATTCTTATCTCTATATCTGTATACAGATACCAGACAGAATCATAGAAGTTTTCATCAGGCATAAGCGCCTGCTCCACCACATTCAACCTGTTATCTAAAAGTCTTTTTTTTATTTCAGCATTTACTAACGGATGTATTATTTCATCTACTTTACGTAGTTTGTCTTTATCATAGTAAAGTATATCACCTAATTTTTTTCTATCAATATCTTTTTTATCGTCCAATATAGTATCGCCGAATAAAGACTTTAGGGCAGTGTATCCTGCCCTATCCTTTTCATACAAAAAATGTGCCACCTTATCGGCCTCAATAATGTTTGCGTTATGTTCTTCTTTAAGTATCTTTAATGCTTCACTTTTACCTGAACCGATACCTCCCAAGAGCAAAATATTCATTACTTTGCCTCCAGCCATGTCTTGCCGATATGTGCGTCCACCTCAAGCGGAACCTTAAGACTGACAGCCTCTCTCATTGACTTTTCCACAAGTTCTTTTACCTTGTCGGCCTCATCTTCTCTTACTTCCACCAAAAGCTCATCGTGGATTTGAAGTACAATATCCGCATCATATCCGCTCTTATCAAGCGCCTCATCCACCTTTATCATAGCAATCTTCATAATATCGGCAGCACTTCCCTGTATCGGCGAGTTCATTGCCACTCTGTCACCGAAGGATCTGGTCATAAAGTTTGAGCTTTTTATCTCAGGTATAGGTCTTATTCTGCCGAACATAGTCTTTACATAGCCCTTTTCCTTGGCATCAGCCACCTGCTTGTCTAAGAATTTCTTTACACCTTCATAGATTTTGAAATAATTGTTGATATAATCAAGCGCCTCTTTCCTTGAAATACTTAGGTCCTCGGAGAGTCCGAATGCCGATATGCCGTATACCACTCCGAAGTTTACAGCCTTGGCATTTCTTCTAAGTTCAGGTGTCACCTCATCAAGAGGCACATGAAATACCTTGGCAGCCGTAGCCGCATGAATATCTGTCGCCATATGATAGCTTTCTATAAGCTTTTCATCTCCCGACATTGAAGCCAGAACTCTAAGTTCTATCTGTGAGTAGTCCGCATCCACAAACACATAGCCTTCTTTAGGTACAAAGATATCTCTTATTTTGCTTCCCATCTCTGTCCTTACAGGAATATTTTGCAGGTTCGGGTCTGTAGATGAGATTCTTCCCGTGGCGGTGATTGTCTGATTGAATGTACCGTGTATACGTCCGTCATCCCTTATATAGCCTGCAAGTCCTGTAGCATAAGTGGAATTAAGCTTTGTAAGCTGACGATATTCAAGTATATCTCTTATTATCTCATGCTCGGGAGCAAGCTTTTCAAGTACATCAGCCGCCGTGGAATATCCCGTCTTTGTCTTCTTTCCGCCTGAGAGCTTCAATTTGCCGAAAAGTATCTCTCCAAGCTGCTTAGGCGAATTTATATTAAAGCTCTCTCCGGCCTTATCCGTAATACTTGTTTCAAGCTTTGATATCTTTTCAAGAAGTGTATCCGCATAGGATTTTAGTCTCTTTTCATCCACCCTTACTCCGGTATTTTCCATCTTGGCAAGAGAATATATAAGCGGCATCTCCACATCTTCATATAATTTCGTAAGTTCAAGCTCATTAAGCTTTTTAATCAAGCTGTCACTTGCAAACAGTGCCACATGGCTTTCACTTGCAAAGTACTTTTTCGCTTTTTCATCATTGAACCTTAATACTTCACCAAGCTTTGACTTTCCGATCATCTCAGTCTTTGAAGAAACGCTGCTTCCCATATAGTCTCTTGCAATATCTTCCACAAAATAACTGTCCTTAAGCGGATTGATAAGATATGCGGCCACAGACAAATCATAAAAATTCTTTGCAAGTTTCATATCCTTTACCTGCTTTATAAGAGGCTTTAGAGAAAGTATATATTTTTTTGCATCCAGACAGATAATCCGCTCCAAAATATCATCAATTCCCACAATATCTTTTATAAGATATGTCCTATTATCCAAGGTGATTGAAATTGCATAAAGATTACTTAGTGTATAACTCTTTATCACAGTCTCATCAAAACATATGGCGATTCCGAATTCATTTGCGAACTTTAACTTCTCATAAAGAGTGTTCCAATCATTCAAATCTGTAATAT
>CAUQKD010000018.1:0-18437 GCA_963518365.1 uncultured Lachnoanaerobaculum sp.
ACAGCTTATTTAAGTGCGCCGGTTTACGGCTTACCTCTACTTTCTTTCACACTATTTCCCCTCAAACATTTAATCAATACGTACATACCTGTTAACAAGTCTAAGGTAAAATTATCATATATTTACTGATGATTCCAATTCATTTTTACTATTACAGATATTCTATAATATATAGTGATATAATTCGTATAATATTTATTTGAATTCCTTTATTACATCTATGAATTTATCAATTGCAATATTGTCCTCATCTTTATAGGCACAAATTATTTTGAAATAGTCTTCAAATCCTGTTATAGGAATAAATTTAAGTGATTTACTTGCATAGTAGGACATATGAAGAGCAAGTATGGTATATCCAATTTTACAATCTGACATTAACAGCATGTTTAAAAGCGAATTTGCTTCATAAACTGTATTTGGAATTAGTCCGGCAGATTTAAAAATTGAATTTATAAACATGGTATCTTCAATAGAGTCTTTAGGATTCATATGAATAAAAGGCTCATCTTTCATCTCTTCAAGTCTAATAGAATTCTTGTTGGCATATTTGTGATCATTATGTACTACTACACACATTGCATCTGAGAAAAGTTCAAAATGTCTAAAATTATCTATAGTTTCATCTCTTGTATCAGGCATTAATGCAATATCAATATCTCCGTTAGATAAAGTTTTTAAAATCTTAGAGTAAGTATAATCCAAAGGATTGATCTTTATTGTAGGATATTTTTGATTAAAGGAGTACATTAACTTTGGAAATATCTGCAAAAGAGCTGTTCCGAGGACTCCTATATTTAATACTCCGGTGATACCTTTTTCTATATCTCGTACTTTGCTTACCCCATTGTAGTATACATTAAGTGTTTTTTTAATCTCTTCATAAAACACTTTTCCCTGCTGCGTAAGTTTTACATCTCTTTTGTTTCTTATAAAAAGCGGACTACCAAGAGAATGCTCAAGGTTTACGATAAACTTGCTCAGAGTAGGTTGAGTTATATGAAGTCTATCTGAAGCCTTGGTATAATTTAGCATTTCAGCGAGTGTTACAAAATATTCTAATTGAAATAAGTTCATAGTTCATTACCCCATATACAATATCATTCCAAACTTTTAGCTATAACTGTAATAAAAATTAGCGATTTGAAATAATGATAATTGAAATTTATAATTAGTTTATAGCAAAACAGAGAGTAAAGCAAGTCGCTTTATTCTAAATGCACAAAGGAGAAAAGAAATGATTAGAAAAATTTCTGTTATTGGTGCAGGAACGATGGGGCATGGTATTGCAAGCGCTTTTGCAAGGTTTGGATATGAAGTTTCAATATATGAAAGCTTTGAGTCCGTAAGGCTTACATGTAAGGACAAGATAAAGTCAATATATGAGTTTTTTGTAGGTGAAGGAGTGATGTCACAGGAAAAACTTATAGAAGCATTAAACAATATCAAAGTCTTTGACGATTTGCAAAAGTCGGTATTTGATGCTGACTACGTTATTGAGGCAATTCCTGAGAAGCTTGAGTTAAAGCAGGAATTATTTGATAATCTTGTGAAGTTTTGTAAGAAGAACACAGTATTTGCAAGTAATACTTCAAGTCTCCCATTCAATAAACTTACAGAGAAACTTTCAGATGAGGATAAAAAGAGAGTGATGGTATGTCACTGGTATAATCCACCACATTTGATCCCGCTGGTTGAGCTTTCACACTTTGGAAATATGCCTGAAGAAGTATATGAAGAGGTAAGAAAGCTATACACATCTATTGAAAAGAAACCGGCAAAGGTGCTAAAGGATGTGCCAGGACTTTTGGCAAACAGGATACAACAAGGAGTTGCAAGAGAGGTTTTCTCGCTTATGGCAAATGGTGTAGGAGATGCTGAGGATATTGATATAGCATTAAAATATGGCCCTGCATTTAGGTATGCTACTACAGGTCAGCTGGAAGTCGCAGATTTTGGAGGACTTGATATATGGGCTGTTGTTGGAGACAATCTACTGTCTGTTATGGATAATTCAAAAGAGGCATCCCCACTTCTTAGAGAGAAAGTAAAAGAAGGGAAGCTTGGATTTAAATCCGGGGAAGGATTCTTTAAATATCCTGATGATAAAAAGCAGGAAGTATTGGATAAGTTTTATAAAAAATTATTGAAACAACTTGAAGTAAGTAAAAATTACGATTAGGAGGAAATATGATAAATAAGGATTTTATGAACAAATTGTTCGATGTAAAGGGTAAGGTGGCCTTGGTAACAGGAGCTACAGGAGCTCTAGGCAAGGCAGTATGTATCGGATACGGACTTGCAGGTATGAAGGTAATGGTAACGGGTCGTAAAGAAGATACTTGTAAGGCTCTTTGTAATGAGCTTGAAGCACAGGGGATTGAGTGTGGATATTCTACAGGCGACCCGGCGGTTGAGGCAGATGTTATTAAGGTAGTAAATGATACTGTTACTAAATTTGGAGAAATCAATGTTTTGGTTACCTCAGCAGGATATAATAAGCCACAGCCTATAGTTGAACAGGAACTTTCTACATGGAAGCAAATTATGGATTCGGATGTTCAAGGCACATGGTTGTATTGTAAATATGTAGGTGAGCAAATGATAAAACAAGGTAAGGGTGGAAAAGTAATACTTGTATCATCTGCAAGATCAAAAATGGGTATGGCAAATTATACAGGATATTGTACAGCAAAGGGAGGTATTGACCTTATGGCGCAGTCACTTGCATGTGAGTGGTCAGCAAAGTATAAAATCAATGTAAACACAATAAATCCTACAGTATTCAGATCGGATCTCACAGAGTGGATGTTTGATCCTGCAAGCGAAGTATACAAAAATTTCTTAAAAAGACTTCCTATAGGAAGGCTTGGAGAGCCGGAGGATTTTGTAGGACCGTGTATCTTCCTTGCATCAAGTGCAAGTGATTTTATGACAGGAGCAAATATAGCCACAGATGGTGGATACTGGGCAAATTAGTTCCGGAAGTAGAATCGTTTAATGAAAATGCCGGAGTAAAGGATAATTTTTAATATTTCATAGAAGGTAAGAGGAAATTTATTATGGGAAAGAAAGTTTTTGTTGATTTAACACATCCGTTTAGTGCAGATATTCCAAGATGGCCATATTTTGATAAGCCTCTAATAGATAATAAGCACGGTCTTGCAAAAGGTGGAGTTTTGACACAATATATCGGATGCACAATGCATACAGGTACACACTGTGATGCACCGCGACATGTTATGGAGAAAGAATTTGACGGTAGAAGAGCACGTTATACTCATGAGATGCCTGTAGATGCATACACCGGTGATGCTGTATGCCTTGAAATAGATATTGAACCATGGGGACTTATTTTACCGGAGCATCTTGAGGCGGCGTGCAAAAAGGCAGGTATAAGAACGGATGAACTTGAGGGAATGATTCTGTGTCTGAATACAGGTATGCACAGAAAGTTTGATGATTCAAAAGAATATTATCATTATTCATGTGGTACAGGGATTGAGGCCGGAAAATGGTTTGTAAAGCACAAAGTAAAATGTGTAGCAATGGATATGCAGGCACTTGATCATCCTCTGCATACCGCAATGGGTAATAACGGTATGACAAGAATGAATCTCTTGGGTGCTTCCGGAAGACCTATTACAGAGGAATATATTGAAAAGTTCGGTGAAGAAGCTTATGCAGAGTTTGATAAAGAGCTGTATATTAAGCTTCATGGTAAAGAAGCTTATGATGCAAAGTTTGGAGAACTTGAAGAGATTGGATGCTGGGGAACATGGGAGCCTTGCCATAAAGAAATGCTTGGACATGGTATAGTAGGTGTTGAAAACCTTGGTGGAAACCTTGATAAAGTATCAGGAAAGAGATTCAGATTTTATTGCTTCCCACTTAGATGGTATCTTGGTGACGGATCTATGGCAAGGTGTGTAGCTGAAATTGATGAAGATGATTTGAATGATGTTCCTGAAAGAACATATACATATGGAGGATTCTAATGGATGATTTAAGTAATAAGGTAATATTAACTGTTGCTACTACAGGCGGTTATCCTACAAAGGAAGACAGCCCTTATGTACCGATTACACCAAAGGAAATAGCCAAAGAGGTAATTGCTTGTGCACACGCCGGTGCATCTATTGCACATATTCATGTAAGAAATGATGCCGGCAAGGCCACAATGGAGTCAAAATATTTTGAGGAAACAGCAAGTCTTATAAGAGCTGACAAATCACATAATATAATTTTGAACTTGACAACAGCAAACGGAACAGGATATACAGACGAGGAGAGATTTGTAGCAATAAAAAAAGTGCTACCTGAGATGGCGTCATACGACTGTGGATCTATGAATTGGCAAAATTCAACCGTATTTGAAAACAGTCCCATATTTTTGGAAAAACTTGGACTTTTAATGCAGGAAATCAATATAAAACCTGAAATTGAAATCTTTGATGTAGGTATGTTAAGCAGTGCTTTGTACTATCTGAAGAAGGGTGTACTTAAAGCACCGCTACACTTCCAATTTGTACTTGGAGCGCCGGGAGGAATGCCTGCAACAGTACAGAATCTGGTATACCTTCACAGCTTATTGCCAAGCAATGCCACATGGAGTGCGCTTGGAATAGGAAAGGGGCATTTACCGATACTCTATGCTACTTTGGCTTTAGGAGGAAATGTAAGAGTAGGTATGGAAGATAATCTGCTTTACAGTAAAGGTGTACTTGCAAAGTCAAATGTAGATTTCGTTGAGAGAACAAAGAGAATTATCAAGGAATTTGGTAAGGAAGTTGCAACTCCGGATGAAGCAAGGCAGATTCTTGGGTTAAAATAGGATATAAGAAGTTTAGAAGAGGAACGATTATTCGGTCCTCTTTTTAATTAAAATATTAAAAATATAACTAATATTTTAGCTAAATATAATAGTTTAGATATACAAACAGAAACTTTAAACTATATAAAATAAAAATATAAAATAAAAATCCGAAAATAATATACATAATATACACTTATATATGTCGGTTTTGTGAATGATTGCGTTATAAATTTATTTATTTTATAATGTAGTAAGAAATTGATGGGAAATGTAGCCCGGCTACAGGCTCTTAAGGGTTTCTTATAATACTTTTGTTATTTAGATATGGAGGATTGTTATGGATTATCGCAAATCTGCCACAGAAGTGCTGGCGGCGATAGGCGGAAGTAAAAACATTGCGTCTGCCGCACATTGTGCCACAAGATTGCGTTTGGTCATAGTTGACAACGGTAAGGTTGACAAAAAGACCATCGAGAATATTGAAGGCGTAAAGGGAGTCTTTGAGGCTTCGGGACAGCTGCAAATCATCTACGGTACAGGTACTGTGGATAAGGTATATGATGAGTTTATAAATGTAGCAGGTATATCGGGCGCTACGAAGGAAGAGGCGAAGGCGGCTGCAGTAGCCAATACAAATGTATTTCAGAGGTTTATAAAGACCTTGGGAGATATTTTCGTTCCTATCATTCCTGCCATTGTTGCTTCAGGATTCCTTATGGGTATCATGAATGCACTTGACTTTATGGTACAAAACGGTTTCTTAAATATTGATACGACATCTTCGATATATGTATTTGCAAATCTGTTTTCAAATATAGCATATGTATTCCTGCCTATACTTATCGGATTTTCGGCGGCAGGAGTATTTGGAGGTAATCAGTACTTAGGTGCGGTTATCGGTATGATAATGATTCATCCGAACCTTGTGAATGCTTGGAATGTGGCTACGGCAACGGATATACCGATGCAGAGTGTGTTCTTCGGACTTTGGAAAATCAAGATGGTAGGATATCAGGGTCATGTTATTCCTATTATGATTTCAGTTTGGGTAATGTCAAATATAGAAAAAAGATTGCATAAGGTAATACCTGCAATGTTTGATCTTTTTGCAACACCGCTTATATCGGTATTTGTGACAGGATATCTTGCACTTGCAGCTATCGGACCTGTATTCGTAGTAGTTGAGAACGCTTTTTTAAATGCGGTACAGATGCTTATAGCAATACCTTTCGGTGTCGGTTCATTTATAATGGGTGCGCTGTATGCACCGACGGTAGTTATGGGTATTCACCATATGTATACAATTATCGACTTGGGTCAGATAGCAAAATACGGTGTGACATACTGGTTACCTCTTGCATCAGCTGTTAATGTGGCACAGGGAGGTGCCTGCCTTGCGGTAGCTGTAAAGACAAAGGATCCTAAGATTAAGAGTCTTTGCTTCCCGTCATCACTTTCAGCATTTATGGGTATTACGGAGCCTGCAATCTTCGGTGTAAACTTAAGATTCTTTAAGCCTTTCATTGCAGGATGTCTGGGTGGTGCAGTAGGTGCGATGTTTGCTTCCATCATAAGACTTGGAGCAACAGGAACAGGTGTAACAGGTATATTCGGAATACTTCTTACACTTTCAAATCCTGTAGGATATATTTTGACATTTATTATTTCTATGGCTGTGGCATTTGCAGCCAGCTGGGTACTTACACCGTCAAGCCTTATAGATGCCAATTTACCTGTAGAGCCGGTGGAAGAGAATAAGGATGCACAGGCACTTGGAAGTGTGGATGAAGCTGAAGCGGACAAGGATTTAAGAGTTGAAACCAAGCCTGTAGAAGAAGGACCTGTAGATGTGGCATCACCGCTTAGCGGAAAGATAGTTTCTATGGAAGAGACCAAGGATGAGACCTTTATAGCAGGTATTCTGGGAAAGGGTGTATGTATTATCCCTGACGGAGATACGGTTTATGCACCTGATAACGGTACCGTAATAGCTCTTATGGGTCATGCTGTGGGCATGAAGCTTGAAAACGGTGTTGAACTTATAGTTCATGTAGGTGTCAATACTGTTGAACTTGGCGGAAAGCATTTTGAAGCATTGGTTGCCAACGGAGAAAAGTTTAAGAAGGGTCAGGCTCTCATGAAGTTTGATTCCAAGGCAATCAGTGAGGCCGGATATCTTATGACAACTCCTGTACTTGTGACGAACAGTTTTGAGTACAGCGATGTTACCTGCGCACCTTTCGGTGATGTGGCGGTAGGAGATAAGATACTTACAGCGATCAAATAGAGTATAGATTATTATAAAAAAGACAACTGATGTAAAAGCAGTTGTCTTTTTGCTTATAAATTCACATAAATGCCCTTGGTGCTACACGCTTTAACATATCCAGCATATGTGCATCGGGGGTGATAAACAGCAAAATATTTTCGCCGCTATTCGGGAAGATAAGACAATAAGAAGATGTCATATCGCCTGTGGAGCAGTCTATTCTCTTACCGTTTTTTTGACCGTTCATCTTAGGAGATGAGGTGGGAAAAGCGGTTTCCAAAGTCTTGATATCCATGGTGAGGATATTTTTTCTCTTAGTCTTATTGTAGACTGCATCAACGGTCAGGTCTGCATTTAACAGGGAATATTCATATTCTACAGAAAGCTTAGGGTATACAAGATAGTAGAATACAAAACCGAGTGCAATTACAAGAATCATTGCAAACTGTGTATATAATGTAAGCACAAGCATACAAACTATTGCAATGATATTGATTGCAGACATTATTATTGCGGATGAATCAGGTTTATTCTTCTTTACAAGCAATTCATAAAAAGTATCATTCATTATTTCTCACCTTTAAAAAATTTGTAATCAATATGGCTATGTTGAAGATATCGGCACCTTCAAAGGTCTTTATATCGATGCCATATTTTTTTTCTATTTGCTCAAGTCTATAGACTAAAGTATTTCTGTGCATATGCATATATCTGGAAGTCTCGGCGATACTTAAGTTGTGGTGAAGGAAGGTGGCTGCAAGCTGCATACTGTCATCATCTATCACACCGCCGAAGTGTTTTTTTAAAAACTTCTCACATACAGGTCTTGGAATGTTGTAGATAAGCTCTCCCATACCTAAGTCATTTGGACTTATTATTTTCTTATCGGAGTAAAAAATCTCACTGATAACAAGTGCCTGTCTCAAATCAAGATACTCCTTTTGCAAAAGCGAAATCTCACTGAATATATCGCTGTATGCAATATATGCGACGGTCATACCTTCTGTTTCTATAACATTAAGAAGCGGATGTGTTATATTATCCTCTCCGAGGTACAGAAAACAAAGATGAGTGGAATCAAGGCTGCAAAGATATTCAGAACTTCTTCCCGGGAAGAGAGAGGTGATTATCTTTTTAATTGTTTCATCTATCTTTGTAGGCACATATATAAGGTATAAGCGCATCTTGGTATCAGGCTTTATATTAAGTGATTGTAGGGCATGGGGTTGTTCCTTAGCAGGGTAAATTCCGTTAAGTATATTTAAAAGAATATTGGCACTTGAGTACTTTTCTTTATAGGCTGTGGATATTTTTTTTAAAGCTGAAATACTTACCTCATTCTCATTTTCAATACTTAACTTTATACCTGTAAGTTTATATATTTTGTTCAATTCTTTTTTAATATCATCATTCATAGCTATATTATAGCCGTATATAAAATAAAATAAAGGGGGAAAAGCTCCCCCTTTATATAATCTTTTGATTAGTTTGTAATTGTAAGCTCTGTTTCCTTATCAAAGATATGAATCTTCTCCATATCAAGTGCGAACTTGGCATGGTCACCTGTTCTTAAGTTTGTTCTAGGGTTTACTCTTGCAGTCATCTGGAAGCCTTCCACATCAAAGTATAGGAAAACTTCAGCACCTAAAAGCTCATAAACCTTGATATCGGACTCGATAACGCTGTCAGGTGAGCTGTTGATAAACAACTGTGAATCATGCATATCCTCAGGGCGGATACCGAGTATAACAGTCTTACCGTTGTAAGAACCGTCTTTGAACTTGGCAACCTTTGTTACAGGAAGCTTTAAGTTATGTGAACCGACCTTTAAGAATACATCCTCGCCTTTATTCTCAACTACGGCATCCATGAAGTTCATCTGCGGTGATCCGATAAATCCTGCAACGAAGAGGTTCTTAGGAGCATTGTAAAGATTCTCAGGAGAATCTACCTGCTGCACAATACCGTCTTTCATAACAACTATTCTTGTACCGAGTGTCATAGCCTCTGTCTGGTCATGTGTAACGTAGATGATTGTAGCGCCGAGTCTCTGATGAAGCTTTGAAATCTCGATACGCATCTGTACTCTAAGCTTTGCATCAAGGTTTGAAAGAGGCTCATCCATAAGGAATACCTTAGGGTTACGAACGATAGCACGACCCATTGCAACTCTCTGTCTCTGACCGCCTGATAAAGCCTTAGGCTTTCTGTCAAGAAGCTTTTCAAGGTCAAGGATTCTTGCGGCTTCACGAACAAGCTTATCTATCTCATCTTTCGGTCTCTTACGAAGCTTAAGACCGAATGCCATATTGTCATATACAGACATATGCGGATATAGAGCGTAGTTCTGGAAAACCATGGCGATATCTCTGTCCTTAGGTTCCACATCATTCATTACCTTGCCGTCAATCTCAAGTGTACCGCCTGAGATGTCCTCAAGACCTGCAATCATACGAAGTGTTGTAGATTTTCCACAACCTGAAGGTCCTACAAAGATGATGAATTCTTTGTCTGCAATCTCCAAGTTGAAGTCCTGAACAGCCTTAAAGCCGTTCGGGTAAATTTTTTCAATGTTCTTTAGTGATAAACTTGCCATTTTTCCTCCTAAAATGTGTACGAAAATTTATGCTCTAATTATATAAAATAAATTCTTAGTATTCAATCACATATATCACCAAAAATAACAGCCTGATTTCGTTAAAATAACGAAGTTAAATGCGGACACATAAAAATGAAAAAGTCAATAATTTACATAAAATTTACATTGTGTTATGCTAATAAAAATATATCGACCGTAAAAAACTTAATAGAATGAAGGAAGTATACGAT
This sequence comes from uncultured Lachnoanaerobaculum sp., assembly GCA_963518365.1. Taxonomy (GTDB): domain Bacteria; phylum Bacillota; class Clostridia; order Lachnospirales; family Lachnospiraceae; genus Lachnoanaerobaculum. The sequence goes on from CAUQKD010000018.1 coordinate 9,915, forward strand.
AGGTGTAAATAATATAGCGAGGTAAGAAAATGAAGAAGGCATGGTGGAAAGAAGCTATAGTTTATCAGATTTATCCGAGAAGCTTTTGTGACAGCAACGGAGACGGAATAGGTGATTTGAACGGTATTACAAGTAAGCTTGACTATCTCAAGGAGCTCGGTATAGACGTGATATGGCTGTCTCCTGTGTACAGGTCGCCGAATGACGACAACGGCTATGATATAAGTGATTATGAAGCTATCATGACCGAGTTCGGTACAATGGATGATTTTGACAAGATGCTTGCTGCGGCACATGAAAGAGGCATCAAGATAGTGATGGATTTGGTAGTCAACCATACATCCGATGAGCATCCGTGGTTTGTAGAGAGCAGAAGCTCTAAAGATAACCCTAAGAGAGATTACTATATCTGGAAGGAAGGAAAGAACGGCAAGGAGCCTAACAACTGGGGTTCGGCATTCTCAGGTCCGGCATGGAAGTATGATGAGAAGACGGATATGTACTACTTACATCTTTTCTCTACAAAGCAGCCTGACCTTAACTGGGTAAATCCGAAAGTAAGAAAAGAAGTCTTTGATATGATGACAAGATGGTGTGAGAAGGGTATTGACGGCTTCAGAATGGATGTTATAAGCCTTATCTCAAAGCCTGAAGGTTTCCCTGATGCAAAGGTTGTAGGACTTTACGGAGATATGAATATCTGTGCAAACGGACCTAAGGTACATGACTATCTGAAAGAAATGAATCAGAAGGTGCTTTCAAAGTTTGATATTATGACTGTCGGAGAGACTGCAGGCGTTACACTTGATGAGGCGAAAAAGTATGCAAACAGTGACGGCAGTGAGCTCAACATGGTGTTCCAGTTTGAACATATGGGGCTTGACGGTGAAGGTGACTTCAAGTGGTCAACAAAGCACATCCCGCTTGTACCTTTAAAGGAGAATCTTACAAAGTGGCAGCTGGGACTTGATGAAGTGGCATGGAACAGCTTATATTTTTGTAATCATGACCAGCCGAGAATCGTATCAAGGCTTGGTGATGACAGTGACGAGTTCAGAGAGGTTTCTGCAAAGTGCATAGCCACTTGCCTACATATGATGCAGGGTACACCTTATGTATATCAGGGTGAGGAGCTCGGTATGACAAATACAGTGTTCAAGTCTGTAGACGATTTCAGAGACCTTGAGTCAATCAATGCATATAGGGAGCTTATAGAGAGCGGACTGTACACTAAGGAAGATATGTTCCCGAAGATTGCACACAAGAGCAGAGACAATGCCAGAACTCCTATGCAGTGGGATGCAAGCGAGAATGCAGGCTTTACCACAGGCACACCTTGGATTGACCTCAATCCGAACTATAAGAAAATAAATGTTGCCGATCAGTTAAAGAGAGAAGATTCGGTATTCCGCTACTATCAAAAACTTATCAAACTCAGAAAAGAGTATGAGATTATAGTATACGGAAAGTATGAGCTTTTACTTCCTGATGATGAAAACATATATGCATATGTGAGAACACTTGGAAATCAGAAGCTTTTGGTAGTGTGCAACTTCAGTAAGAACGAGCATAAGTTTGACTTTTCAGGCTATGAAAATGCAAAGGTTTTGATATCAAATTATAACAGAGATGTTAGAGAAGACGGCACATTAAAGCCTTATGAGACAGCTGTTTTATTACTTGAAAATGTATGAAAAATATGATAAAATATTGACAAATATCATAAAGATACTCAATGGAGGAGATTAAGATGAAAAAAAGATTCTTGAGTGTTGCAGCAGGTGTTTTGGCTGTATCCGCTATTTTGGCAGGATGCGGTTCAGGTGCTGCAAAGAGCGAGAGCGGTGCAGATACTCAGAGCAGTGCTGCAGAGACCAAGGCAGGCGAGTCTAAGGCTGACAGCAGCGCAAGTGCAGGTGCACTCAGACTTGTAAACGGTAAGATTGAGATTGACTCACAGCTTAAGAAAGTTGCCGAGAAGTACAAAGAGAAGACAGGACAGGAAGTTGTTATCGAGTCTTTAGGCGGCGGTGTTGATATTCAGGGACAGTTAAAGAGCTATAAGGCAGCCGACAATATGCCTGATATCTTCGTTATCGGAGGTGACGGTGACTACGCAAACTGGACAGATTCAGTTGCAGACCTCAGCGATTGTGAGTTCGTAAAGAATACAGATTTCGGTTATAAGGATAAGACATCAGGTAAGGTTGTAGGTTTCCCATATGCCGTAGAGGGCTACGGTATCACATATAATGCCGATATCCTTGAGAAGGCAGGTATCGATCCTGCATCACTTAAAAACTACGATGCATTCAAAGCCGCTTTTGAGAAGCTTGACAGCATGAAGAGTGAGCTTGGTATTCAGGCTGTAGCATCTGTAGCTGCAGAGTCGGGACAGATGTACTGGTCAACAGGTAACCACTTATTCGGTTACTACTACACAGGCGGACTTGACAGAGGTGACAACAAGTACTTTGATATGGCTATGAAGGGTGAGTTTGACGATCAGAGACTTTCAGAGTTTGCAGATATGACAGCTTTACTTTTCAAGTATGCAGATCCGCAGGTACTTATCTCAGGTACATACGATGATCAGCTTGCACTTTGGGCACAGGGTAAGACAGCATTCATCACACAGGGTAACTGGATTGATCCTTCACTACCTACATACAATGTAACATTTAAGGCAGGCCTTTTACCGCTTGCATTTACAAAGGCCGATATGACAAAGATCCTTGCAGACAGCCCTTCATGGTGGTGTGTATATAAGGACAGCAAGAATGTAGATGCAGCTAAGAAGTTCCTTGACTACTTGGCAACAGATCCTGATGCACAGGAGATTCTTGTAAAAGAAGCAGGTATGATTTCACCATATAAGTCAAGCACAATTGAGCCTGAGACTCCACTTGCAGTAAGCTTGAAGTCATATGTTGACGCAGGTAATACATCTTCATGGGCTTGGTCAAATATGCCTGAGGGTATTGCACAGAATAAGCTCGGTCTTATCTTCGAATCTTTCGCAAAGGGCGATATGACAAATGATCAGTTTGTTACAATGATGAAGACTACAATTGCCGATTATGTTGCAGCAAACAAAAAGCAATAATTAAAAAACAATATTTAAAATGCTTCGCAAATTTTAAAACAGCCGGTTTAAAAGATTTGAGATCGGCTGTGTAAAGTTAATATATATTGCCAAGGCATTTGGATGCTTTGCGATATTTATCGCAAAAAACAGATTTTCTGTTTTCAAGAACTTAGATGGCGACTTTTTAAAGTCGCCATTTTTTTAGATATATCTTCATGCCTTAGAGGCATTTGAAAGGAGCGAACTTGAATACAAAAAATGCAAAGACGCTACCACTTATCTTTATGGTGGTAGGAGCGGTATTGACGATTTATGCATTGATTTTGGACTTTATGAAGTCCACAGGGGAATTAAGAGGATATATACTGATTTTGGGTGTGATTTTATTGATACTGGGTATATTTAAAATGCCAAATAAAAAGCATACCAAAATAGTAAATATGGTTTTCTTATTCCCTATGATATTTACTTTTGCAGTTACTGTTATCATTCCTTTTATTTTGGGTATTATATATTCATTTACAGACTGGAACGGTATACAGGTTACCAAATTCGTGGGCCTGTCCAACTATATTACTATGTTCAAGCAGTCTGATTATGTGTACTCATTTGTAATTACTGTAATATATACGGTTATAAATATGATTTTGGTGAATGTGGTAGGTTTTGCCTTGGCACTTGTATGTTCATCAAAGATTAAAGGAACATCATTTTTCCGTTCGGCATACTTTTTGCCTAACCTTATCGGCGGTCTTGTACTCGGTTATGTATGGCAGTTTATATTCAACAAGGTATTTACTACAGTATTTGCAGGTTCGGTATCAATGCTTACCAATGCAAACCTTGCACTGCTTGCGATACTTATAGTTAATACATGGCAGTATGCAGGTTATATAATGCTTATCTACCTGACAGGTCTTCAGACTGTGCCTAAGGATGTACTTGAGGCGGCAGGAGTGGACGGTGCATCTGCAATCACAACACTTTTTAAGATAAAGATGCCTATGATTGCAAATACATTTACAGTATGTATATTCCTTACATTGGTCAACTCTTTCAAACAGTTTGATTTGAACTTGGCTATAACAAACGGTGCTCCGAGCCGTATCATGGGAGCGGATATTATACAGTCTACAGAGCTTTTGGCTTTGAATATTTATAATACGGCAATCAGAAAGAACAACTACGCACTGGGACAGACCAAGGCGGTTGTATTCTTTATTATACTTGCAGTGGTATCACTTACACAGGTTGCAATAAGTAAGAAGAAGGAGGTAGAGCTGTAATGAGAGCACAAAAGATTAGAAATGTGGTCGGCACGATTGTCGGCTTTATCATAGCATTCTTTATACTTTGTCCGTTTTTCCTTGTTGTAATAAACTCCGCAAAGACCAGTGCGGATATAGTGGTAAGCCCTATCGCTTTACCTAAGAACTGGGCACAGATGCTTACCAACTTTAAGGGTGTTATAAACAATACAAACTTCAGCTACTGGAGTTCTTTCAGAAGTTCTATGATAATTACAGTTGTTTCATTGGTACTTCTGACATTATTTTCATCTATGGCTGCATGGGTATTAAGCCGTCATCACAAAGAGGGTTGGTCAAACTTTATCTTTATGATGTTTGTAGCAGCAATGGTTATTCCTTTCCAGGTTGTTATGCTTCCTATACTTACAGTTTTCAAAAATATAGGAAACTTCACAGGTATTCAGATGCTCTCAAGCTATAAGGGAGTGGTATTTGCTTACCTGGGATTCGGCGGTTCCATGTCAATCTTTGTACTGCACGGTTTTATAAAGGGTATTCCGAAGGAACTTGAGGAGGCCGCATGGATTGACGGATGTTCTCCTGAAGGTACTTTCTTTAGGATTATTATGCCTCTTTTGCGTCCTGTACAGATGACCGTTCTTATTTTGAACGGTCTTTGGATTTGGAACGACTATCTGCTTCCATCTATTATGCTCGGACTTAACGGTAAGATTAAGACATTGCCTATCGCTGTAAGCAGCTTCGTAGGTTCTTATGTTAAGCAGTGGGACTTGATCCTTAGTGCCGCTTTCCTTGCTATGATTCCTATTGTTATTTTGTTCTTGGTTGCACAAAAGCAGATTATACAGGGAATGGTAGACGGAGCTATCAAATAATTATTCAGCGCTAAGCCATATGACTCTAAGCCATATGGCTTAAAATATAAGGAGGAATTATGAGAAGAAGTGGAATTTTATTACATGTAAGCAGTCTTCCGGGCAGATACGGCGTAGGAAGCTTCGGAAAAGAGGCGTATCGCTTTGTAGATAAGTTGAAAGCCGCAAAGCAGTCATATTGGCAGATTTTGCCGCTTGGTCCTACAAGCTACGGTGATTCACCTTATCAGTCTTTTTCAACATTTGCAGGCAATCCTTATTTTATAGATTTGGAAATGCTTATAGAAGAAGGTCTTCTTACTAAAAAAGAGTGTGAGAGCACAGATTTCGGAAGCAATCCTAAAAAGGTGGACTACAAGAAATTGTATGAGGGCAGATATGAACTTTTGCATAAGGCATATGAGAGAGCGGGGGTCTTTGAGAATGAAGCTTTTAAGGATTTCGTCTATGAAAATTCTAAATGGATTTGGGACTATGCTCTTTTTATGGCACTTAAGGACTATTTTAACGGTGAACCTTTTACCGCATGGCCTACAGATATAAGGGACAGATATGACTATTCCATCAACTACTATAGAGAGAAGCTTTACTTTGATATTGAGTTCTATCAGTTCTTACAGTACAAGTTTGATGAGCAGTGGAAGAAGTTAAAGGCGTATGCAAATGAGAACGGAGTAGAGATAATCGGAGATATTCCGATATATGTTGCAATGGACAGTGCGGATACATGGGCTCATCCTGAGTTTTTCCAGATAGGTGAAGAGGGTAAGGCGACAGCTGTTGCAGGATGTCCGCCGGACGGTTTTGCTCCTGACGGCCAGCTTTGGGGAAATCCTCTGTATAATTGGGAATATCATAGAAATACAGGCTTTAAGTGGTGGATAAAGAGATTAAAGAAGAACTTTGAATGGTACGATGTTATCCGCATCGATCATTTCAGAGGCTTTGACGAATACTATTCCATCCCTGCAAAAGATAAGACTGCAGCAGGCGGTCACTGGGAGAAGGGACCGGGAATTGAACTTTTCAACAGGATTAAGGAAGCTTTAGGTGATTGCAGGCTGATAGCCGAAGACCTCGGATATGTGACAGACAGTGTGCGCAGACTTGTAAATGATAGCGGTTATCCGGGAATGAAGGTACTTGAGTTTGCATTTGACTCAAGAGATACAGGAAATGCCAACGATTATCTTCCACATAACTATACAAGAAACAGTGTGGTATACACAGGGACTCATGACAATGAGACTGTAATGGGATGGCTTAATGATATAACCGAGAAGGAATATAATAAGGTGCTTGAGTACTTCAACTTAAAGAAGGGTATAAAGCATACTGAGGTATGTGATGCGATTGTCAGAGGTGCTGTCGGCAGCGTATCAGATACCTGTATCATTCCTATACAGGACTATCTGCACTATGACCACAACTACAGAATGAACACACCGTCCACAATCGGTAAGAACTGGATGTTCAGACTCACCGACAAGGAAATGAGCGATGAAGTTTGGAAAAAGATAAAATATCTGACCGAGTTATATGGAAGGGTGAGATAATAATAAGGGTCGCAATAAAAAGTGAATTGCGGCCCTTGATTTATATTGTAAATAATCAGATTTCAATCACGACTGCCTGATATCCCTCAAGCTTTATCTCCGTATCTGAAACAAATTCCACATTTTCTACATTGTTTAAAATCACTTTCTTACACTTTGAAGGAAGTTTTACAGTCTGCGGTTTTGTGGAGAAGTTGCCGAGTACAAGCAATGTCTGATTGTCGCCTACTCTCTTAAATGCCATCAGTCTTTCCACCTCAGGGAGGTAAGGTACGGTCTTACCGTATACCACAGTCTCGGCATATTCAGGATTCTTTCTGAGAGCGGTAAGCTTTTTGTAGTAAGAAAGTACTGAATTCGGGTCGTTTATCTGTGAAGCGACATTGATTCTTTTGTAGTCCGGATTTACCATAAGCCAAGGTTTACCTGTAGTAAAGCCTGCGTTCTCGCTTGTATCCCACTGGAAAGGTGTACGGCTGTTGTCACGGCTGTACTTCTTTACTGCTGCAAAAGCCTCTTCTGGAGAAAGTCCAGCCTCTATTGCTACTTTATACTGGTCGCGGGTTGAGATATCATCTATCTGGTCCATAGATGTGAAGTTTACATTCTCCATACCTATTTCCTGACCTTGGTAGATGAAAGGAAGACCGCGGAGCATAAACTGCATTGTACCGAGGAACTTCTTAGCGGTTTCGCTAAGTTCATCGGCAGGAATATAGTGGCTTACACCTCTCGGCTCATCATGGTTTTCTATTATGGTGGAAATCATGCCTATATCTCCAAGTCTTTCCTGAGTCTCAAAGCAGCATCTCTTATAGTCGTCAGGAGTGATAGGCTTGCTGTCATACCAACCGTTCTTACTCTTTCCGAATATGGTCTCGTTAAAGTCGAACATACTTGAGAAGTATCCGTTATCTCCGATGAAAAGAGGGATATCCTCTTCACGCTCGTCAAACACTTCACCTACCGTAAAAGCGTCATGCTTTGCAAATGTCTCATTCTTAAGCTCTGTAAGGAAGTCACCTACACCTACAGCGTCCTCAAGCATCTTTTGCGGCTGTACATATCCGTCTTCTCTGTCAGGCGGATAGCAGTAGTCTATTATCGGGAGAGCCTTTTTTATATTGATAATTGCGTCAATTCTGAAACCTGCCAATCCCTTGTCAAGCCACCAGTTGATCATTTTATAGATTTCTTCACGAACCTTAGGATTTTCCCAGTTTAGATCAGGCTGCTTTTTGTGGAAGAGGTGAAGATAGTATTTGTTTGTACCGGGGATTTTCTCCCATGCGCTGCCGCCGAAGTACGAACGCCAGTTGTTCGGCTCTTTGTCGTCTTTGCCCTCTTCAATATAGAAATACTTGCCGTACTCACCGTCAGGGTCCACTACAGCCTTTTCAAACCACTCATGCTCGTCCGAACAGTGATTTACCACAAGGTCCATAAGAATGTACATATCTCTTTTTTTGGCTTCAGCCAAAAGCTCGTCCATATCATCCATATTTCCGAATACGGGATCTATATTGTAGTAGTCTGAAATATCGTAGCCCTGATCCGCAAAAGGAGAGCAGTAGCAAGGTGAAATCCATATGATATCCACGCCAAGCTCCTTAAGGTAGTCAAGTTTCTCAGTAATACCCTTAAGGTCACCGATACCGCTGCCTGTAGTATCATTAAAACTTTTTGGATATATCTGATAAGCAACTTTACCGTGCCACCATTTTTTTGTCATA
>CAUQKD010000019.1:0-18314 GCA_963518365.1 uncultured Lachnoanaerobaculum sp.
GAGTTACTTATAGAGATAAGAAATATAAAGAAAAACTGTCAACTATGGAAGAAGGATTATTAAATTCTGATAGGATAAAAAAAGTATCATATACAACTATAGCAAGAGTACTATGCAGAATTAATATAGATGATATAAAAGATACTTCTGAGGATGATTACATTAATTATGAATTAGTGTGTTATGATCTCAATAAATGCTGGGGAGGGTTTATTATTAACAATAAGAATGCATATGTATTAAAAGAAGACGAGTATTTTGACAGTAGCAAAGAGGATAGAAATATATATGTGTACTCTATGGAGGTTGACACAGGTTTATATAAGGAGATTTATAGAAAAAAAAGATTTTTTAAAGGAAATTATTCCAGTGAAATGTTCGTGACAGATAAATATATATTCATTTATGAAGGTAGTGAATATGGCGTAAAGGAATGTATTACAAGGATTAACAGAGATGGTAACAACCCTGTATTGGTAATAGATGAAAACGGAGAAGCAGTAATGCAAGCGTTGGAGAAATAGAATTATGAGAAAAATAATATTCACATGGGTAGTAGTGGTTGCTATAGTATTGTCTATATTTGCTTTAATATTTTACACATTGCCTAAAATCAACTCCATGTATATCTCATCAGATACATATAACTGGGGAAATAAATCAAATCAGGACGGAAAAACCGGTGTAAAAGTAATCAGTAAAGTGGAGCAGGCAGAAAACGGTATATATTTTGTATATAAAGGCAGACTTATGTATATGGAAAACTCTGATGGAAATATAAATGAAATCTGCAAAATACCAAGTGAAATTGTGGGTGTTTTAGCAAAAGATAATACTGTTTTTTTGCGTGAATGTGATGATGTCGCGAGTATTTATAAGGTGAATTCAAATGGAGAAATAGTAAAATTTGCCAATGATTCAGGTAAAATGTATATGGAAGGTGAAAATATATATACATTAAATGTGAGACACGGATTAAGAAAATATGATTTTAGTGGAAAGATGATTTTTAGCAATAAAGAGGCATTAGATTTTACGACAAGTCATACTATATTTGATGATTACATTTTTTATAAATGGTATCAAAATGAACGTATAGCTCTTAGTGTTCCACAATATTACAGACTTGATGTAAATAAGATAAAGTATCATCTACATGAGGTGAAGTTTTCGAGGTACTATTTAGAACCGGAGGGATGGGACTCATATGATAGAGAAGACGTTATAGAATATGATGATTTGGCAAAAGAAGTTGATAAAGAAGTAAGAAGCGGAGGAATGTATGAACAACTAAATGGGAAAGATCCGGATAATTATGAGTTACAGAGTATAGAATTATCTGTTTGGAATTTTTCAGATGAGGTAGACGGGTATATTTATCTTTATGGAAACCAGAAAATCACTTATCTTGACAAGGAATATAAAAGAAAGTCGGAAGAGATGACTTTGGAAGAAGAATACAGTGATGATAACAGAGAGAAGTTTACCTACCAAATTAATGTAAAAGCTGTATTTAGAATCAGTATAGATGAAATAAAAAACAGCTCTAATGAAACTTATGTAAACTATGAAAGAGTAGGTAAAAGCCCGGATATACCGGGAGATTGGAGCAGATTTATTGTTGACAAAAACAATGTATTTGTAATAAATGAGGATGAATATACAGATAAAGAAGCATATAGAAATCTATATATTTATTCTATAGATGTTGACACCGGATTGAATAAGGAAGTTTATAAAAAGAAGAGGTTTTTCATTGGGAATGACTCATCTGAAATATTTGCTACAGATAAATATATATTCATATATGAGTATGGTGATTATGGTGAAAAACAATGTATTACCAGAGTCAATCGTGACGGTAGCAACCCTATATTAGTAATGGATGAAAACGGTGAAGTTGTTATGAAACCCATTCAATAAATATATGGATATTTTTATTTGTTTTTTGAAAAATATTTTTCATCATAATTTATATTAACAACAGAATCCGGTGGAATGGAGGATTTCAATATGAAAAAGAAATGGATTATATGTATAAGTATAATTGCTATAGCATATTTTGTTCTTTCATTATGTGATTTTATGTATATTCCTGCAGATAAGTATCCGAATATTATCAGAAAAATGTTCTTTAACGATAATGAAAAAGTAACTGTAAGGAGCATAGGAAGGGTTTGCCAAACAAAAGAAGGTATATATTTTTTGTATAGGGGCAGACTTATGTATATGAATAGTTATGGTACAGAGGTGAAAGAAGTAGGTTTAAAACAAATAGCATGGATTATACCTGATAATTCGAATATATTCTTTTTGGATAATAGTGTATATGATATATATAAAGTCAACCAAAATAATGAAACAAAGCCAATAATTAAGAGAAGTGGAGATAGAATTTATATAGATGGTAGATATATATATAATTATGTATATGATAATAATACAATAAGTAAATATAACTTAGACGGTAAAAAAATCTATTCTTCAAAGATGTATTATGGTCAGTTAATGGCAGGAGGTGTTGGTGGTATTATATTCAATGATTACAATATGCGTATGGTAAAGGAAGAACTTTCAAATTATGGTATGGGAGTGGATGTACCATACCATTATATTTTTGATTGGAATAGAGTTAAGTATATGCCAAAAGTTTTATATACAGTGCATTATTATAAGCAGCCGTCAATATGGGATTATAATAATAATTTTATAAAATTGGAACAATATGATGAATGGGCAGAAGGTTGGGATAACAAAATAAGAGAAAATAAAAACAAATTAAGAAATACTGAAAACCGAAATATGGAAGATTATGAACTGGTCAGTATAGGTTTATCCAAACAAAATCCTGATTACTATAGAGCAGTAGATGGATATATATATTTTTATCATGCATTGGAATTTTGTTATAGAGATAAAAACTACAAAAATAAAATTTCATTTGACAGTACAGGTGATTTTGATAAAAAAGAAAAAACCAGAGTAGAATTTAAAGCTTATGTTTATGTAATGTTTAGAGTTGATGTTGAAAATATAGAAAATGCAGTGGATACTTCTCAACTTGAGTATGAAATATTAGAGGTTCCGATGTACCCAATAGACACTGATGACGAGATTGAAGTATTTGAAGTAAATGATAATTATATATATAGTATTTCAAATGTGAATAATGCTACAACAAAAGAAATAAAGGTTTTGGTTACAGATATAGAAAAAGGTACTACCAGGAATATTTATGATTGTCGGGAATTGAGTGATGATATATACACACCGGGAATATATTGCAGTGATGATTACGTTTTCTTATATCAATATAAAAAAATAGAGGAAAGCACTACATTGCGTATAATTAGACTTGATAAGGACGGAAGTAACCCTATATTAGTAATGGATGAAAACGGTGAAGTTGTTATGAAACCCATTCAATAAGTATATAGAATTATTATTTTAAATCAGAAAGACTGGGAATAATGAATGAATTACAAGAATGTAAAAAAATGTAGATGATGAGATAATTAATCAGGGTAGTATTGAGCAATGAGGGTACATGATGTATTGAGGGATATATATGAGATCAAGATATAAAATTTTTGTGATGATTATAGTTGGGATAATAGCTGTTTTTACATCATATATAACTTTAAATTTTAGGTGGCATTTAGTTTTAAGGGATAATAAAGTTATTGAATATAAAGCTGGGTTAGTAGATAAAAATATAAGAAATTTGACTGTATACATACCGGAAGGTACAACAGAAATCATGAATGATGCTTTTTCGGGTTGTGAGTGTATAGAGAAAGTATATATTCCGGAAAGTGTAAAAATAATACATCGAAGAGCATTTATAGGTTGTAAAAACTTAAAAGAGATAAATTTACCGGAAAGCTTGGAACAAATAGACAGAGATGCATTTAATGGTTGTACAAGTTTGGAAGTAATAAGAATTCCTGAAAATGTAAAATATATCGGGGAATCAGCATTTAGCGGATGTACCACTTTAAAAGAAATATCATTGCCACAATCACTTAAAAAGATAAAAGCGATGACATTTTCTGAATGTAAAAACTTAAATAATATAGAGTTCCCACAAAATATTACAGATATTGAAATGGGTGCATTTATGGGATGCGAAAATTTGGAGGTCGTAAAACTTCCGGAAACTTTAATTCATATAGAAGGTTATGTGTTTTCCGGTTGTAAAGCTTTGAGAGAAGTGGATTTACCAAATAATTTAAAATATATAGATGATGCAACATTTAATGGATGCACAAGTCTCTCATCAATATACTTAAGTGATTCTATTGAGGGACTTGGGTATAATGCTTTTGGAGAGTGTATTAAACTTGGCGAAATAAATATACCGGACAGTATCAGTCTGGTAGGAGCGTATTGCTTTGAAGGTACGGAATGGTATAAAAAGCTTCCGGTAGATTCAGAGGGATTAAAATATTATAAACATATATTATTTCAATCAACTTACAATATGGAAGAGATTTTGATTCCAACCGAGATTACTGTAATTGCAGGTGGTGCATTTATGGGACATAATGAATTAAAAAGTGTTGTTTTATCAGATAGATTAAAGAGTATAGGAGAGTATGCTTTCTCAGGGTGTAGTAAGCTTTATAATATATCAATACCGGAAACTGTGAGATATATCGGTTCATCAGCATTTTCCAATTGTAAAAGTTTGGAAAATATATCAATTCCTGAAAATATCACTCATATATATGGAAACACTTTTGAAAATTGTGAGAAATTTCAATATATAGAACTGCCTCAGGAACTTGAATATATCGGTAAAGAAGCATTTAAAGGTTGTACCTTGATAAAAAACACTGTTATTCCAAAGAATGTAAAGCAAATAGATGATGGTGCATTCAGTATGTGTATGAATTTAGACGATGTAGAGTTTGAAGGTGACCCCTTATATATCGGAAATTCTTTTTATAACACAAAGTTTTATAACAGTATAAAAGAGGATAAGTATAGTTGCAAATATATCGGGAATCATCTGATAGAACTTGTGGATAAGAAAAGAGGAAAGGTTATTATAAAAGACGGAACAGTCAGTATAGCAAATAAAGCATTCTCTCAATCCAAGATAAGAGAAATAGTTTTTTCAAAAGAACTGAAAATGATTGGCGAGTCCGCTCTAGGTCATTGCTATAGATTAGAAGATGTGGAGTTTCCGGACGGGCTGATATATATTTCTAAGCTGTGCCTTATAGATTGCAGAAATTTAAAAAGAGTTTATATACCGAAGTCTGTGGACGACGTAGGAGAAAGTATACTCTTAGGCTCAGGTAATGTAAAAGAAGTCTTTGTTAGCAAAGAAATAGCGGAAAAGATTGATTTTTATGAGAATGTGAAAGTGAGATATATAGATTAGAAAGCGAATAAAAACATATATTTATCAAAAAGAAGTGCTTATGAAAGACTTTATGGAAAATTTGAGTAATATTTTACCAATGTTGCCTAATGAATAATGCACAGAAGGAGTGAAACAGTGAAATTATTAAGGAAAGGATATTTGAAAAAAAGGGTAATTATTTCCTTTATGTTTATAATCATTTTTACTTCTGTATTACAATATTGTGTAAGAAATATATTATTTGAACATATGGTTATATATAACAGTACTGTAAGAGGAATAAAAAGAGGTATTATAAATAAAGATGAGAGATCCAAAATACTAATTATTCCTGAAGGAGTTAAAAGTATAGGTACAAGTGCTTTTATAGATAATACAGATATTGAAGAGGTGGTTTTGCCTGAATCACTGGTTAGTATAGAAGATTATGCTTTTGCGGGTTGTACCGGGTTGAAGAAAATTAAATTTCCACAAGGGCTAAAGAAAATAGGGCCTTTTTCATTTTTTGGATGTGAGAGTTTAGAAGATATAGTATTTCCGGATTCCTTGGAATATTTAATCGGGGGAAGTTTTGCAGGTTGCGTAAACTTAAAAAAAGTTGATTTTTCAGAATCAAAAACATATATAGGTTTGATGACTTTTAAAAATTGTACTTCACTAAAAGAGGTACAATTATCCAAAAACTTAAAGGAAATACAGGATGAAGCTTTTTATAATTGTACAAGTCTTGAAAAGATTTATATACCTTTTAATACTCAAAATATAGGAAGTCGAGCCTTTATGGATTGTAAAAACTTGAAAGAAGTTGTCTTAAACAGAGAAGATATTTTGTTGGGGGCGGGAGCTTTTATAAATACTTTATGGTTATCAAAACTTCCGACAGATGACGGATATAAATATTTTTCAAATATTTTGATGGAGTATGAAGGAAATGAGAGGAAGGTAACAGTTAAAAACGGGATTAAAAGTATAGCAGGAGGAGCTTTTTTTGACTCACCTACACTTGAGGAAGTTGTTCTTTCGGAAAGCTTAACAGTTATAGGGGGGTCTGCATTCAGTTGTTGCCAAAAACTGTCATATATAGATATACCGGACAATGTTGAGTTAATGGGAAATAAAGTATTTGAAGCATGTGATTCTCTTGAAAGAATAGTATTACCGGATAGGCTAAGGTCTTTACCGCAATATAGTTTTCATCAATGTAAAAATTTAAAGGAAGTGGTGTTGGGATCAGACTTAAAAGATATTTTAGATAATTCATTTGCTGAATGCGAAAATTTAAGGTCGATTAATTTAAATGATAAAACAAGATATATAGGTGATGGAGCTTTTGAGGGCTGTAAAAAATTGACTGATATAGGTGATTCTTCCGGTGTAAGTTTTGTCGGTTATAATGCATTAGATGATACCCCTTGGTACAGCAGTCAAGAAGAAGTGGGCGGATGTAAATATGTAGGCAATGTACTTATAGAATGCTTAGATAAGAAAAAGACCGATATAAAACTTAAAGAGGGTACGACTATGATAGGAGATTTGGCTTTTGAAGGTACGAAAATTTACAGTTTAGATTTTGCAAAGGGAATTAAAATAATTGGAGATAGGGCATTTGAAAATTGTAGTAATTTATCCTTTGCTGTTATACCTGACGGTGTGCAATATTTGGGGTATGATGTGTTCTCATCTTGTAAAAATTTAAGAGAAATTTATGTTCCTGAAAGTGTAAAACGCGTTTCATTTGAGGTATTTGGTAACGGCATATTTGATAAATATAAAAATATAGCAGTACCAAATCATTTGAGTGGAATGTTTATTTATAACGGAAGAGCAAGAATAAAATACTACTAGAATTATAATAAAGGTGATACTATGAAAAATTATTATGATAAGCAAATCATCCCTCTAAAAGTAAGGAACTCTGAAGCTGAAGCTATGTCTTTGGATACAGGATACTATATAGAAGGTAGACTTGAAACTTTTAGCAAAGAACAGTACTTTGATGACTTGTTAAGTATATATATTCCTGAATCTTTTATAGATATGCCGGATGAAATAAAAGAAATAAAATATCCTACCAATTTTAGACCTGAGATAATAAAAACAAATCTTGCCGGAGATGTAAATCTAAGCATTAGCCTTCTTAAAGTCAGTGAAGATACGGAAGTAAAAACTTTGGTAACTGATTTTAAAAGTCTTCTTTCAAAAGCACATAATGGGATAAAGTTTTTAACATATGATGAATTGGAGAAAGAAGGCTGTGTAAAAATGTATTGCTTTGATTTTATTATACCCGGAATAGATGAGAGAATATATCATAAAACGGGTCTGGGTAAGATAGGTAGAGAAACAGTACAGGTTATGTTTAATTGTAGGGAGACATTGGCATGGACATGGAAAAAAGCTGTGAATGACATACTTCAAAATATAATACCGGTAAGAAAGTAGACAAATGAATAGGGAAAAGCAAAAAAAGGAATATTTTAAAAGTTTCAGATACAGATGGATCAGCGAAAAAATTCGGGAGTATAAAGATTATAATATACAGGATTTATCTGAAGAAATAAAAAACATACTGTCAAATGTGATAGAGGAAAAGCGGATATATAAGCTTAAGTATCTTATATTATTTTTTCTTAATACGAGTCTTTATACAAAAAGCTATAAATTTATGCTATATGCCTCAGATGAGGGCTTGTATATAGATAAACCTTTAGGTATCAGGTATTGGATTCCGGATTTTATGAAAAAAGATTCCTGTAAAATTCGTGAAGGAATGATGGAGGGTATAGGAAAACATTTATTAAGTGAGACGGAGATAGAAGAAGGGATAAGGTTTGTTTTAAAGGGATATGAAGATATCATTTCAATTCTTTGGAAAAAAGCCTTGGAAAGGGTGTTTGATACTGATGTTTTTGAAGATATACCTAAAGAGTCAATAATTCTTATTGGTGAGTATATGGGAGAATTAAAACAGATAAATTTAAACACAAAGTGAATAAAACATTAAAAAGGAAGGAGTGTCTAATGAAGAGAGTAAAGGGAAGTTCCATAAAGTTAAAAAGTGATGTAAATATATCAGCCGATAAAGTATTGCTTAAGGGGAAAAAATCAAAGACATATGAAGAATTAAAAGAGCCTTATAAGGATATGTCAAAGGACTTTGAAAGACTGCTTCCAATGATGCTTGGTGCAATGCCTGTCATGGCAGGAGTGCCAAGTGAGAAAGACAAGCTTATGTTAAAACTTATGGGAAGTTTGGCAGCCTGTGCAGGAGTAAAGATAATCAAAAATCAGGATGGAAGTTATGGTGCGGTTTATACAGGTGTGTTAAACCGTGTAAGAAATAATGCAGTGCCGGCAGCTTTAGAACTTAGTGATGTACAGCTAAAGGAAGAAATCTATAAAATCATTTCAAAGATGCTTGAAAAGAACGGTCCGGCCTTTGCCTCATGGAATGAACTTTTAAAAGATCTTATGAAAAACAACAGTATGGAAGATTTTTTAAAGGGTGCAAGGGGTGCATTATGTGCCATGACGGGAGATCCGGTAAATGCAAATACCGGAAACTTTACATATAGTAAAGAAGATATTATGCTCCGTTCAAAATTTCCGATAGGTTTTATAAGGTCTTATAACAGCAGTGAAAAAAGAACGGGAGTACTTGGAAAGGGTTGGAGACACAGCTATGAAATATCTATAAGTCAAGAAGAAAACGGATATATATTACATTTATCCGACGGACAGGATGAAGCATACTTTGTGGATGAAGAAGGAAGAATACATTCTGTTTTTGATGATTTCAATCGTTTAAAGCAAACGCAAACAGGATTTATTTACAATGCTGAAAGCGGACTTATATACCTTTTTGATAAAGCCGGGAAGCTTTTGCGTATAGAAAGAAAGGATGGTGAGGAGGTCTATCTTTCTTATGATGCAAAAGGCAGACTGATAGAAGTATCTGAAAAAAGTGGAAGCAAAATAGCCCTTTATTACAATGACTTCGGAAAATTAAGTGAGATAAAAGATCATACCGGAAGAAAAGTAGAGTACAGGTATGAAGGAAATCAGCTTGGGAAAGTATACCATGAGGGAAAACTTACATACAGCTATTACTATAAAGATGAACTTTTGGAAAAGATAAAAAATCCAAGGGGAATCTATGTACTTGAAAACCTTTACGACGGTGAAAACAGGGTAAAGATACAAAAATTTGCCGACGGAGGAATAATAAGATATGAGTACAACAGTGAGGAAAGTAAGACCTTTGTCATAAATCAGAATGGAAATGCAGAAGTACATATACATGATGAGAATTTCAGAAATATAGAAAGTGAGTACGCAGGTGAGTCGGAAAGCTTTACTTATGATACAAGAAATCTGTTGACCTCATATAAGGATAAAAAAGGAAATATAACATCCTATGAGTATGATAAGGAAGGAAAACTTACAAAGGTTACTTTCCCTGATAATCAAAGTGAAAGTATAGATTATGACAGTGAAGGGAATGCAGCAGTTCATTATATAAACGGTGAAGAGATTGAAAAGTATTTCTATGATCATAAAGGAAGAATCATAGAAAGTAAAAATACTTTAGGAGAAAGCACAAAGTTTGATTACAGCAAAGAGGGCAACACAGAAAGCCTTATAATAACTTTGCCTGACAATTCCAAAAGAAAAGTTTACTATGATAACAGAGGGAATATATCAGGTATCGAAGAAGAAAACGGTAAAGTAACTACTTATGAGTATGATAACCTTAATCGTGTGATTGCAAGCATTGACGGAGAAGGTAATAAAACAGGGTTTTCCTATGATGAGAGAGACTTATTGACCGCTGTAAAGGATGCTTTAGGAAACACCTGTAGATATAACTATACAGAGAACGGGAAGCTGTCTTTATTTGAAGACTTTAGAGGTGGTATAACAAAGATAAACTATAATGAGCTAAATAACATAAATGACTTTACCCTGCCTGACGGCGAGAGCTTTAGGATGGAGTATGATCTTTGCCAAAATCTTATAAAGGAAGTATATCCTGACGGAGGAGAGGTAGAGTATGCTTATAATGCAATAAATCTGGTAGAAAAAAAGACTTTACAAAATAAGGGGGAGTATAAGTATCACTATGATGCAAACGGAAAGCTGATAAAGATAATTGATCCTTTGGGAAATATGGAAGAGTACTCATATGATGAAATAAACAGGCTTATATCCTACAGGGACAAATCCGGAGAGAAAACCGAGTATGAGTATGGAAAACATAGCCTGAATATAACAAATAATCTTGGAACACATAAAATAAAGTATGATATTTTGGGAAGGATAATACTTGAAACAGATGTGTACGGTTTTACAAGAGAATATGAATACAATGAACTTGGAAAAATAAAAAAGATAAAGTCGGGGGAATTTGAAACTCTTTACGATTACTATAAAGGTGGTCTTCTACAAAGAAAAACATATCCTGATAAAAGATATGAAATATTTACATATGATAAAAATTTGAATGTAGTAAAAAGGGAGAATGAAAAGGGAGATTATGTTTTATTTACCTATGACAAGCTGAACAGACTTATAGAGGTAAAGAATAACTTTTCACAAAAACAAAGTTTTGAATATGATGCCATGGGAAATGTAATAAAAGAAACGGATACCATGGGACATGTGACAAAATACAGTTATTCCCTTGGAGGGAAGCTTACATCAGTTTTGGATGCTATGGGAAACAGAACTGAATACGGATATGATAAGGTAGGAAGGCTTATTACCGTATATAGGCATAAGGGTGATAAAGAACTTATATCAAGTGTTGAATCAGTAAATACTTCTCTAAAAGAACATATAGATGCAGAAAACATTCCAAGGGTTACAAGATACAAAAGAGATCTTATGGGAAATATAGTGTCTGTTACAAATACACTTGGATATGAAGAAATATTTTCATATGATCTCTTAGGAAGAGTGACAGGAAAGAAAGACAGAGAAGGTTATAATACAGCCTATTCCTACACGGAAGCCGGAGATATCAAAAGTATTATATATAATGACGGGAAAAGTGTGGAGTACACCTACAACAGCCTAAGAGAGTTAAGGCAGGTAAAGGATGCACTCGGTACTATAAATATAGAGAGTGATAAGTTTGGCAGAACCACAAAGGTAGTGGATTATAGCGGAGATGAAGTAAGTTATAGATATGGAAAGTATGGTGAGAGATTAAAGACATTATACCCTGACGGAAGTAGTGTGTCATATGAATATGATAAATATTTAAGAATGACAAGCCTTACCTCAGGAAATAAAAGAGTGGATTATACTTATGATAAAGATGGAAGACTTATCAGAAAAGATATGTCTGATGAAGTAAGCAGTATCTATGAATATAATGAAAGAGGACTCTTAAGCAAACTTTCTCATTTAAAGAAGAATGTAAAGCTTGAAGAGTATGCCTATGATTATGACCCTTTAGGGAATAAAACAAAGATTGTAAGACATAGGGATGTAAACCCAAATGGAATAAAGGAAAATGATAATAAAGAAAAGATCATACATAAACTATGGAATGATTCAGCTACCTTTTATTACAGTTATGATGCCCTAAGCAGACTTATAGAAGTAAAAAGAGGAGACAGACTTGTAAGTAAGTATACCTATGATGCCTATGGAAACAGGGAATCACTAAAAAGGTCTAATGATTTAGATATAAGATATACTTATGATGCTCTTGACAGACTTATAAAAGAGGGAGGATTACAGGGAAATAAGACATACGAATACGATAAAAGAGGAAATCTTATCGGCATAACAGATAGAGGGAAGAGAGTAAGAGCCTACGAATATGATATCACAGGTAGGCTTGGCTTAAGTTACTCAAAATCAGGAAAAGCAAGAAGCTATAGCTATGACGGGCTTGGAAACAGGATAGGAATAAAAGAGTATGAATTTGAAAGAGGAGGTTATGGAGAGAGTAAATCTATAGATATATGTGAACTTGACTTATCACAAAAAGAACCGATACACTGTGAAGAATATGTACTTGACAGAACGAGGGCATATCATAACCTTTTGCAAAATAAAACCATAAAAAAAGGCGTTCAGGCAATACAAAGCTATGTATGGGACTTTAATGTTGCATATATGGAAGAAGGAGAAAAAGAGTTTACATATCTACAGGATGAGCTTGGAAGTACAATTCGCCTTTTTGAGCAGGGAGGAGAAAGTCAAGCTATATACGGTTATGACGAATTCGGAGAAGATACCTATTACACACAGGGACATGTGCAGCCATTCGGCTATACAGGATACAGATATGATAATGTAGCCGATACATACTTTGCCCAGGCAAGAGAGTATGTGGCAGGAGTTGGCAGATTTGCAGGAGAGGACTGGATAAAGGGAGAGATTTATTATCCCACTTCATTGAATCAGTATGGGTATTGCTTGGGGAATCCTGAGAAGTTTGTTGATTTAGATGGAAAAACACCGACTATACTTATTGGTGCAGGTATAGGAGCTGTATTTGGATTTGCCGGTGGACTCTTTTCGGAAGGAATGGAAATAGCAAAGGGTAACCAAAAGAATATTAACTGGAATAATGTAATTGTAGATACAGCATCAGGACTTGCAGTAGGTGCGATAGCAGGTACAGGTGTAGGAATAGGATATTTAGTAGTCGGAGGAATGCTTGTAGGAGGAGGTAATTATGCTACAAAAGTAGCCGCTAATGGTGAATATGAAAGTAAAAGCCTGCAAGAGCATATAATTGATGGAGCAATCTCAAGTGTTGTTTGGGGTATTTCTGCGGCAGCCAGTGGAACAATGCAAAAAGAAGTAAAAGAATTGAAAGAAATTAGTAAAATAATTAATAACGGAGTATATAACATTGCTTTAGCAAAGGCTGTACAAGGAGGTGCATATATGGGTGATGCACCGGGAGAGAATATGGCTGATGTAGGCAAGTGGCAGTATACAGAGTTTATTCATAAGATTACAGGTGCAAGCATAATTACTAATACTTATGCTACATTTTTGTCGCTTGCAACTGATATGGGATTAAAAAATATAAAAGAAAAATTCTATAAAAAACAAGAAGACAAAGTAACTGAAAAGTTAAGAGAAAAAATTGATAGATATATAAATGGACCAACAAAGGTAGGTGGTTGTTTTGTAGAATAGAAAGTGGAGACAAGAATGCCAACTTTAACTATTGTAATTTTGACTACATTTTTATGTTATATAATGCAGTATATTTTTTGCTTTGTAGTAGATAAGAGAGAAATAGAAAAACATGAAGAAAAGATAAAACTTAATAAGTATACTGAAAAATTGTTTTTTCTATGGAATAGGAATGAAAAATTATATTGGTTGGTATATATTATAATTATAAGTGAAAGTATACTTTTTATTGTGGTCTGGGTTCTTTATTTCCTAGGTGATATAAATATTTTTAGAAAATTTTTAAATATATATAGGAATATGTTCAATATTTGATACGATACTTGTAATAAAGATTTTGATAAAAAGATTAAAAGATTATATTACGAGTAAAAATAGATAAATATATTTTAGTATATTGGCTCAGTTATGGAGAGATTATGCAGAAGTGATAGGAGCAGTATTTGGGTTTTCTGATGTAACAATGCAATAAGGGGTGAAAGAACAGTAAGAAATTTAAAAGAAAAATAAATCGACTAAAGTTGGCAAATGCTTTACAGAATAGGAGAAATTTATGCCAGATATATTGACTTTATTATTAGGGACTTTTGCATTGTATATATTACTTTATGGAGGTTGTTGGAGTATAGATAAAACAGATATAGAAAAACATAATAGAAAGATAAAGCTTAATAAGTATACAAATATATTATTTTTTTTGTGGTCAAGGAATGAAAAAGTATATTGGTTAGTATATGTACTTATAATTAGTGAAAGTATAGTATTTATATTATTGTGGATATCATATATAACTAATGTTGAGTATATTTTTAAAATATTGTTTAGAATGTATATATATATTTTTTTAATAGGAGGATTTATTCTTGTAATAAAGGTTTTAAAGAAAAGAGTGAAGGATTTTATAAGTGGTAAGATTAGATAAACCTAAAAAAGTAGTAAAACACAGTGACTTTTCATGAGGTATGTAATATCTATTGATATAATAAAAGAGTACTATTAATCAGACTTTGCAATTTAAAGGAAGGTGTAAAGTTTGAGAAGTATGCCTATGGTATTTTGGGAAATTGGGCATATGAATACGATAAAAGAGGAAATCTTATCGGCATAACAGATAGAAGGAGAAAAATAAGAGCCTATGAATATGATATCACAGGTAGGCTTGGCTTAAGTTACTCAAAATCAGGAAAAGCAAGAAGCTATAGCTATGACGGGCTTGGAAACAGGATAGGAATAAAAGAGTATGAATTTGAAAGAGGAGGTTATGGAGAGAGTAAATCTATAGATATATGTGAACTTGACTTATCACAAAAAGAACCGATACACTGTGAAGAATATGTACTTGACAGAACGAGGGCATATCATAACCTTTTGCAAAATAAAACCATAAAAAAAGGCGTTCAGGCAATACAAAGCTATGTATGGGACTTTAATGTTGCATATATGGAAGAAGGAGAAAAAGAGTTTACATATCTACAGGATGAGCTTGGAAGTACAATTCGTCTTCTTGAGCAGGGTGGAGAAAGTCAAGCTATATATGGTTATGATGAGTTTGGAGGAGATGCTTATAACACACAGGGACAGATACAGCCATTCGGTTATACAGGCTATAGATATGATAAGGTAGTCGATACCTACTTTGCACAGGCAAGAGAGTATGTACCGAAAATAGGAAGATTTGTAGGAGAAGATTGGATAAAGGGAAATATAGAAAAGCCTTTTAGCCTTAATCAGTATGGGTACTGTTGGGGAAATCCTATTGGATTAGTTGATAGGAACGGAAAAACACCGGAAATGGCTAGTAACTATTCACAAGTATTTGATATACTGAAAACAGGAACTGAAATGGCAGGAGCAGCTGCCTTAGCTGATAGTCCTGCACCTGGACCAATGGATTTAGTTGTATTAGAACAAGTAACAACAAAAAGACCTAATGAAACAGTTATATATAGACGTGGAAATGGAAATGCAACTAATTTAACTCCTAGACCCATAGATTTACATACAGGATTGTCTTATGAGTTGAAAGTTCTGGCAGCAACGGATTATACTATTACAACTATGGAGGCAATAAATGCAACAGGAGTATTAACGGCAGTTATAGATAAACCAAATCATGTTTCTGTAAGACCTGTAAATCCTTTGGAGATGATGGAATGGATTAATAGCAGGCCAACAGCAAAAGAGAATCCATACTACTTAACAAAAATATTAGCATCAATATCTATAAGAGATAATGGAGGACCATGTAATGTCAAAATTGATTGATAACTTAATTAAAAAATATGAATATAATATTTACATTAACGAGAATATATCTGGGGAAAAACTAGACAAATTAGCATTATTATTAGAAAAAGAAGAAAATAATACAGAAACTTATTTTAATCCTTTGAGATACAAAAGTAAGTTTTCATGGTTCAATATTCTATATATTATAGAAAGGATGAGTTACACTAGAAAATTAGAGTATATATCATTTTTAATAGAGCTATTACAAGATGCAAATTGGCCTACATTTGAGTATACTGTTTCATTATTGGTGTCTTACAATAAAAATGATTTGTTGCCCTATGTAGAAAGACTACTGTGGAGAGCATATGAAGATGATGATGAAATGTGGATATCTGGAATAGCTATACTTATTGAGGATAAGAATATTAAAAAAAGCGATTTTGAAAATCCAAAAACGTATGATTTGTTAAAGTATAGAGATTTTTATAGAACTTGATGGGTAGAGGGATGGTAAATGAAAACTTTTTGATATAGTAAATAAAATGTCTGTAAGAGCATGTAGTTGGTAAATTTGATTAATATCTTTGTTAAAAATAAAAATTTAAGTTACTCAAATTTGGGGAAAGCAAGAAGCTATAGCTATGACGGGCTTGGAAACAGGATGGGAATAAAAGAGTATGAAAGGAAGATAGGCTATGGAGAAGACGGGCTTAAGGCCATCTTGAAAGAAAACTTGTCGGAACTGACACCGTCATATGAAGAAAGCTATATACTGGACAGAACAAGGGCATATCACAACCTTTTCCAAAATAAAACCATAAAAAGAGGCAGTCAGACAATACAAAGCTACATATGGGACTTTAATGTTGCATATATGGAAGAAGGGGAAAAAGAGTTTACCTATCTACAGGATGAGCTGGGAAGTACAATTCGCCTTCTTGAGCAGGGAGGAGAATGTCAAGCTGTATATGGTTATGATGAGTTTGGAGAAGATACCTATAATACACAAGGGAAAATGCAGCCATTCGGATATACAGGTTACAGATATGATAATGTAGCCGATACATACTTTGCACAGGCAAGAGAGTATGTGCCGGGAGTAGGCAGATTTGCAGGTGAGGACTGGATAAAGGGAAGTATAGAGCAGCCATTTAGCTTGAACTGGTATGGGTACTGCTTTGGTAATCCGTTAGTGTTTGTGGATAGAGATGGAAAGTTAGCAGGTGAGGTAAGCATAAGAAATTTACCAAGAGGACTTAATGAGAAAAATATAAGAATGTTTTTAGGTTTATCAGAAAATGAGGTAATACCTAAGTTAAAAGAAAACCAAATGTATGTATTGGAAAATACAAAGAGTGTTGGATTGGCAATAGTTGGTAGAGGAATTGTTATGGATAATGATAAGTATTGTGAGTATTCTTTTGGTGGTTTTGGAAAAAGTATGGAATTATCCGGTATTATAGATTGCACAGAAACAAAAGGATACGTCTATAATGTTAAAAATCCGAAGGATTATGCTGGATTATTTATTGGAGGTTCAATTAATTTAGCAGTAGGTGTTGAAGGTGGAGCAATTGCACCTGCATTAACATTAAATCCTGTTTATAGTGAAATCATTGCTGGAGAGGGACTTGGAGGTGGTGCAGGAGTTGGAATTACATGGTATAAGCAGTTATCAGAAGGATGGGTACATGGGGAAGCCCCAATTAATTGGCATAATCCGAGATTATCATATCCTTTTGGATCTGGATCGTTGATAGCAAATTCTAATAATTTCTGCCAAAGCAATGTTTAGCATAGGGAGATTAAATGTTTATGATAAGCTTTACAATAAATGGTTCATGTATAACAAATAGAACGACAACAGAAATATGGAAAATGTTTGACAAGTTATCTTTCATGAAATCATTAAAAGGTAAAAAATTTCAAATGATATTACAAGGTAAAAAAAGTGGATTTAAGCATATTGGTTTGTGCTATGTAAAAGGTAGCATAGAAGAACAAGATAATGTATGTAAGATAGAATATACAATATTTCCGGAAATTATATGTATAATTTTATTTATACTCTGCATTTCTATTTTTGTATACAAATTATATGTAGATATAATGAGAGGGGCTAGCGGCTCTTTAAGTTGTGGAGTAATAATTAGTGTTATACTTATGATCTTACCGGCAATTTTAATTGTACTTGAGAGCAGAAGTCAGCAAAATGTATGTAAAGAAAGGCTACAATATTTGTTATCAGAAGGAAAGACGATAATACTGCTATAGGTCAAGTATGAAGACTTAAAAGAGTCTTATAAGGATATGTCAAAGGACTTTGAAAGACTGCTTCCAATGATGCTTGGTGCCCTGCCTGTCATGGCATGGGTACCGGGTAAAAGAGAGAAAGTTATGCTGAAACTTAGATGAAGAACTGAAAGATAAGTTTAAAAAACATATAAATTTAGCCACTAAAAAGGGCAAATGCTTTACAGAATAGGAGAAATTTATGCCGGATATATTGACTTTATTATTAGGGACTTTTGCATTGTAT
>CAUQKD010000020.1:0-17245 GCA_963518365.1 uncultured Lachnoanaerobaculum sp.
AGCGTCATACCCGCACGCAGTCTTTTTCTCGCTTCTTGCATAATTCCGTCAATACTGTCCAGTTGCACTAAAACTTCTTTTTCTTTTGCCGTGGTCTCTATTATTTTGTCTATTCCACCATTTTTGATAACTATTCTTTTATCTGCCATCAATGCCAAAAGAGGGTCATGAGTAGCCATAAGAACTATCTTATCCTGTGAAACCAAAAGGTCAAGTGCCTTTTTTCTGTCTATTCCGGCATTTTCTATCTCATCTATCAAAACTATTGGTGAAGAACTGAGCACCGCAGTATCTGCAATCATAAGAGCTCTGGACTGTCCTCCGCTTAGAGCTGTAACCGCAGTCTCAGGTGCAAAATTTTCTCCTGCAAGCTTATTTGCTTCATGCAATATCTTCTCAACTGTAGCCTCGATATCCTCAATCATTCTGCTTTCGGCATGCATAGTTATAAATTCACGGGCTGTAAGATCCATAACAAAATTCATATTTTGTGAAAGTTGTGCAACCAATTTATTATTTGTCGAATATCGCCATTTGGGATCCGGTTTTCTACCATTTATATATATGGTACGACCTGTAGGGGTATCATTTTGTGCTGCCCATACAATATCCGCCAACAATCTACTTTTTCCGGACCCTGTAGCTCCAACTATAGACACAATTTGTGAAGAAAATATGTCTAATTTTTGAAATCTTTCTTTTTCTCCACTTTTGTTATGACCGGGGAAAATAGTTAAACTTTCTATATTTTCCCTTTTATCACCAAGGAATTGTAATATTTGTTCGATGAATGTGTCAAGACGGTTTTTTATTTCTTTCTTATCTATTGCCTTATCTTCCAGCTCTTCTTCAGGTATATTGTCCAAAAACTCTGAAAATGTAAGACTAAGACTGCTGTCTATACAAAATCCCGTACTTTCAAAAAAATCACTCACAAACGGATACTTTTCAAGTAATTCCCCAAGCTTTAATTCACTCATTTTTGTCCTCCCACTGCATTTTCTTTGTGTTTCCTAGCTGATAGTCCTCACCTATTCTGGTCTCACCCAAGCAATAGGAACACATAGCCGAAGGCATTGCAAACCTAAGTTTCATTCCTTGTACCGATTTAATGTCTATATTATTGTCATATATTAAGGTGGAAAGTTCAAAAGCTCCCTGTCCGCTAAGTCCGTTTACATTCATGACCATGGCCCTCGGATTTACCGCACAAACTCTACCGCTGAATACTTCTCTCTCCGCCTGGCTTACTATATCACCCTTTGTAATAACCACTATATCTGCCGACTTAAGCATAGGACCTATCTTTTTAGGTGTATTGATACCTGAAAGATTGTCTATCACACATACTCCCTTTATATCGGTAATATACGGTGAACAACGATTACAAAGTCCTGCAGATTCAGTTATAAGTAAGTCAAGTTTTTGGTCATTTCCCCATTTTACCACATCTTCTATATTTGATGCAAAGAAATGATCCGGACAAAGTCCGCCTGAAAGTCCCTTTTTTACAGGAATGTTTGCTTTTTCATATATCGCATCATCATCCGTGTACAGGCAGTCAAATTTCACAACTCCCGCCTTTATCCCCCTGCCCTGCATGGCTTCAATAGTCTTTAAAATAACCGAGGTCTTTCCTGATGAAGGAGGACCTGAAAATATAACCAAATTCATACTACTCCTCTCCAAAGAACCACTTTTCGGTATTGCTCAAAATTTCACCTATATCATTTGAGCGGATAAAATCCCATCCCGCCCAAAGGAAATTTTGACTTTCTTCCAATTTATTGTCATATTCACTATTGGTCTGCGGGAACTTTCCGTCTGCACCCAATACCTCTGCCACCTGCTTTGAAAACAGAAAATCTATAAGCTGTTTGCTGTTTTCATAATTTTTCTTTTTAGTCAAAAGGAATATCGGACTTATAACAGCACCGTCCTTTGGCCAAACCACCTGTAGATTTGAGTTTTCCTTGATAGTCTTTGAAAAGAAGTACGGCATAATGCTGATTGCCGGAGTGTCAATGTCCCTTCTTCCTCCGCTCTTTACCATCTGTGCAGGATGCATTGACTTAAGCAGTCCTCTTCCCAAAGCCTTTACACCTTCTTTTCCATACTTGGAGTATATCCCAAGCATTATCGCATTAAACATATCAAGATCGGATGTAGGCAGTGCTATAGAATTTTCAAACTCTTTTTTAAACAGATCTTCCCACGATGTCGGAGCTTTTCTATCACCTAATACAGCTTTATTCACAATAAATATAGCTGGAACAACGCCTATTATAGAATATTCTCCCTCAGGATCTTTTACCGAAATATTTTCATTATCTAAAGATTTATTTAATTTTCCGATTCTGTGGTCTTTAAATACTCCTTTATCTCTAAATCTTCCCATGTACTTATTATCAAAGAAAAGGTTAAAGCCTGCAGACATATATATATCCGAGAGATCGTCCTCAGTCTTTGCATTCAGTATCTCACCTTCTATAGCATCCATCCCCATACTTGCCGCATTAAGATTATAATTTATCTTATAATCCTGACTCTCTACAAACTTTTCAAAGCTTTCAATAAACTGCATCCTCACAGGACATGGCAAGATGCCCTTTATAGATACTTTAGCATTTTCGTCAACATTTTCTACAATACCGTTGTTGTCGGTCATATCCGACTTTCTCTCGATAGCCTCTATTAACTGTTTCTCAAAAATATCCACATTTATATTCTTACTCTTAAGTGCCGTCTCAATACTCAAAAGCTTTCCCATAGATTTTCTCATCATATCATTCTTCAGATTCTCAAACCCGGCATTTGCAAGCACCTCTATAAGCTCAGGATACTTCTCGGTAACATCATACACTTTATCTTTTATATCAAAATACTTATTCATATATTCTCCTTTACTATACAAACCCTAAGGGTATACCTGTAAATGTTTTTTATTCTACTCTGTATACATAAAAAAGTCTGTAACTATTGTTAAATGAGAAAGAAATTGTGGGGAGGGGGGAATCCGATATATATATTTCAAAGAAAATAGTCTATAATAACATAAGTATGATAATTTTAATATTTGGGGGATAAAATGAAGGAAGAAAAAATACAAGCTTTTCTTGCACTGTTTACAGCGACTTTTTTTTGGGCTTCCGCCTATATTTTTGTAAAACAGCTCTTAGACAATGTATCGCCATATGTGATGCTGGTTGTAAGATTCGGCTTGGCATCTCTGATACTTATTGTCATTTATAACAAAAGGCTTTTACAAATAAATTTGGAAATGCTTAAAGCAGGTATTATAATGGGAGTGTTCCTGTTTGGTGAATTCTTTACATTTACCGTAGGATTGCAATACACCACCACATCCAGATCGTCACTAATCATCGCATCATATATCATACTGTTGCCTTTTGCATACCTTTTGATAATGAGAAAAAGGCCGTCACTCTCCGACATTATAGTCTCAATCATATGTATGATCGGAGTATTTTTTATACTGGGCAATGACCTTGGCAGCTTCCACCTTGGAGATATCTACTGCATACTTTGCGCACTTTTTTATGCACTCTATATTGTTATATCTTCAAAATATTCAAGGCGTTATGATTCGGGTATTTTAAATGTACTGCAGGTATCAACTACAGCCACGCTGTCGATGGTTGTATTGCTCTTTGTCAAAGACCACAGATTCTATGTTACGTTTAGGGACGGATTCCAACTTATATACTTGATTATACTTTGTACTACACTGCCGTTCTTTCTTATACTCTACGGAATGAAGCATGTATCAGCTACCACAAGCGGTATACTGCTTTCATTTGAGAGCGTTATGGCGGCATTTATGGGCATAATGGTATTACATGAGCCGTTTACACTGAATCTGTTTATAGGCGGTACTATTATCATATTTTCATTTATATTGTCCGAGGTATTGCCGAAAATATTGAAAAGGTGAGGATAAAATATATAAAACCTTTATTGCACCTTTTGAGGTACAATATTCAACCGAAAATCAAACTAAGGAGTATCTTATGGGTTATAAGGTAAAAATGGATACTGCTACAAGGCAGAAATGTAACAAAATCATTGCATCGGCGGCCGCCGCCGCCGGTTTGGCAGGGGCCGCACCTATTCCGCTTGCGGATACTATACCTATCACAGCCGCTCAGGTAGGAATGGTTATTGCACTTGGAAGGGTTTTTGATTTGACTATAAGTGAATCCGCAGCCAAATCTGTTCTAAATATTATGACGGCACAGGCTGTAGGCAGAGCCGTATTTGCAAATTTGATTAAGGCGATTCCCGGTGCCGGACCTGTAGTCGGAGGCGTGGTTGCAAGCGCTACAGCAGGTGCCGTCACAACAGCCCTCGGTAAGATAGTTTCAGAAGATTTTTATAAAATCTCAATCGGTGAACAAACTGAAAATATATCCTCGGCTGTAAAAGATATAGGAAAGCTGTTTTCCAAAAATTATATAGACCTAAAGTAAATTTCGGCAAAGTTAAAAAGCCGCCACATCTGATTGACATGGCGGCTTTTTATTGTTTATCTTCTTTTCTTATCTTCCATCTTCCTTTTATCATTTTGCCCCTTGGTCTTAAAGTCAAAAGCCAACCTCATTCTGAAGTTTATATGCTGACTTAGTACAAGTGAAATAACTCTTGCTGCAAACAACAATGTCACCATAAAAACCGCAAAAATCATAAAAGAATTCAGTCTTTCATCCGTTTTCTCCATCATTACCTCCTGTATGATACTCTTAACCTTCTTGATATAAGAGTATCACAAAGTGAAAAATCCCTCAACCTTTATGGGATTGAGGGAAGTTTTTATTAAGCTGCGTTTGCTACACCTTGTTTTGAATCTTGTTTTGATGTAACTTTTTTGATAATGAACAGTACACCGATCATCAATGCTACCGCGATTATAAGTGATATAACCACATTTCTTACAAAAGCTGCGATTATATAGCTTACAAATGATACCGCTGCAACCAACATTGCATACGGTAACTGTGTATTTACGTGGTTGATGTGATTTGACTGTGCACCTGCACTCGCCATGATGGTCGTATCTGAAATAGGTGAGCAGTGGTCACCGCAAACAGCACCTGCCATACATGATGAGATTGAGATTATCATCATCTGCTGATCCTTGCCTGCAAATACCGCAACAACTATAGGAATAAGGATACCGAATGTTCCCCATGATGTTCCTGTTGAGAATGCGAGGCAAACTGCAACAACGAATATGATTGCCGGAAGGAGTATCTGCATTCCTGCTGCCGAATGCTCCATCATAGCGGCTACGAACTGCTTTGCACCAAGTACATCTGTGATAGCCTTTAATGACCATGCAAACGTAAGAATAAGTATTGCAGGAACCATTGCCTTAAATCCTGCAGGTAAGCAATCCATACATTCTGTAAACTTAAGTGATCTTCTTGAAATATAGAATATCAATGTGATAATAAGTGCTATAGAGCTACCCATTGAAAGACCTACTGAAGCGTCACAATTTGAGAAGGCCTCTACAATGCTTGCACCGCTGAATATTCCACCTGTGTAAAGCATACCTACTACACAGCAAATAATAAGTGAAATGATTGGGAAGAGCATATCTACAAGTTTACCGTCCTTATGGCATCCTCTGTCAAGCTCTTCAAACTTCTCTTCTCCCGTTGTAAAGAGATCACCCTTCATTGCGTTCTCTTCATGAACCTTCATAGGACCGAAGTCAAACTTCCAAAGTGTTATTACAAGCATCATTACAATTGTAAGAAGCGCATAATAATTGAAAGGGATAGCCTTCACAAAAAGTCCGAATCCGTCTTCACCGTCAACAAAACCTGTAACTGCTGCTGCCCATGATGAAATAGGTGAAATAATACATACAGGAGCTGCTGTAGCATCTATCAAGTATGCCAACTTTGCTCTTGAAACCTGATGCTTATCTGTAATAGGTCTCATAACGCTACCTACTGTAAGACAGTTAAAGTAGTCATCGATGAATATAAGACATCCGAGAAGGATTGATGTAAGCTGTGCACCTACTCTGGTCTTGATTCTTTTAGATGCCCATTTACCGAAGGCATCAGAACCGCCTGTTTTATTCATAAGTGCAACAACCATTCCCAAGATAACAAGGAAAATCAAAATACCTACATTGTAGCTGCTTGACAGTACTGAAACCATACCTTGCTCAAATACAGCCTTCATAGTTCCTTCAAAGTTAAATCCTGACGCCAACATACCGCCGAAAATCAATCCGATTGCAAGTGAGCTGTATACTTCCTTACTTATAAGTGCAAGCACGATAGCTACAAGCGGCGGTATCAGTGACCAAAATGTTGCGTACAGAGCAGGCTTCGGTGCTTCCGCCTCCGCTCCAAATACAACCATCGGACACATAACTGCAATAAACAATGCTAAACATAGCACGTATGATTTTTTATCTCTAAAAAACCTCGGTTTACAAGTGTCATTCCCACTATTCATACCGTTTCCTCTCTTTTACATTTCTATACCGACACGGGCTCTTTGCCCCTTGTCAAAGGGATGCTTAACCTTTTGAAAATGTGTAAAATAATCAGCAAGTTGTGCTATCTCATTTTTAGGATTTCTTCCGGTCATGACAACCTCAAGATTTTCAGGGCGGGATTTTAGAAAATCCGTCAATGTATCATGATCCACCATATCAAGATTGTAAGCATCTATTATCTCATCCATTACCACTAAGTCAAATTTACCTTCAGCGGCAAGATGAATAACGTCTTTTAAATGATTTGTGAAAAACTCTTTTGCTTTAAGTTTCTCAGCATCAGTCATATTAAATGTAAACCCAAAATTAGTTTTTTTTGTATAAACTTCTATATTATCTATTTTTCTCAGTACCTTCAGCTCGTTTGAAGTATCACTTTTTAAAAATTGTGTAAACAGGACCTTTCTGCCGCTACCTGCACATCTTACCGCCAGCCCTACAGCTGCAGTTGTCTTTCCTTTACCGTCGCCTTCGTATACATGAATAAGTCCTGTCATTTTTACTCCTTTACTTACCTAAGCCTCTTTTTACCATTTCAGTAACAGCAAATGTTGCTACATCGTCTGCAAACTTTCCGGTTCCGAATCCTGCGTCATAGCCCAGTTCCTTAGCAAGCTCATACGTGATTCTTGCGCCTCCACATATGAGAATATACTTATCTCTAAGGTCTTCAGCCTCCAAAAGTTCTACAAGATTTGTAAGATTCTTTATATGAATATCCTTTTGTGTGACTGTCTGTGAAACCAGCAATACGTCTGCATTAAGTTCTCTTGCCTTTTCTATGAACTCTTCATTTGTAACCTGTGCACCTAAGTTATATGCATCAATCATCTCATATCTCTCAAGTCCGTAGTGTCCGGCAAAACCTTTTCTGTTCATTATAGCGTCTATTCCTACAGTATGTGCATCTGTACCTGTGGAAGCTCCGACAACAACTATCTTTCTGTGGAAGTTCTCTTTGATAAATTCATTTACTTCTTCCATGCTCATTGTCTCTTCTTCAACTGCCTGCACATGAATATTTGTATAATCGACACTGTGTACCAAACTACCATAAACTACGAAAAATGTAAACTCCGCATCAAGCGATCTTCTGTATGCCACATTGACATCTGAAAGTCCCATTTTCTTTGCAAGTATTCTTGCAGCCTCTTCACCTCTCTCATCATTCTTTATAGGAAGTGTAAAGCTGACCTGAACCTTACCGTCGTTCATGGTATCGCCGTAAGCCTTTACCTTTGTAAGGTCAAGAGTCTTATCAAAGTCGACCTTATTTAGATTATATAAACCGCTACTCATCTTTTACCTCCTTCTTCATAAGAGGAATAAATGGGTTGAAGTATACATTATCTTTTACAACGACTCCGTCTAATCCCTTACCTCCGTTGAAAGGTCTCTTTATATCTGCAAATGTTCCCTTTTCAAGTGTAGCAAACAATCCCTGTGTCTCAATATCCGATAAAAGATTTGCAGCTTTTGTCAGGACTTCATTTGCTCTGTTTCTAATGATACCGTTTTCCTTGAACTCGATTTCCTCTCCCAAATCCTTCATTGTTCTGAAGATATACTGTGCATTTTCTATTGCAAGCGCTCTGTCAGACATAAACGGAGTATGTATAGCCTCTGTCATCATTCCGAGAAGATGTATCTTTTGATGTGTAAGTATGGTCACCATATTAAAGAGTGCATCCTGTACATGACCGCGGAATATATTTCCTGTCATGAACTTTGTAGGAGGCATATATTTAAGAGGTGCCTTAGGGAAGATTTCTCTTGCCATCTGTGCCTGTGCAAGCTCAAATAAGAATCCGTTTTCGGCATCAGGTGAAATCTCAAATGCGTGACCGAGACCCTGCTGCTCAGGCGGCAATCCGGCTTCAAGAGCGAACTGCTCGTTCAAAAACTGTGATGCAAGTACTGTATGTGCTTCTTCTATAGCATCTGCCGTAGTGAGGTAATTGTCCTCACCTGTATTTATGATAACTCCTGCAAATCCGTTGATGATTCTTGAAAAATACTGATCAATCAATGTTCTTTGCATATTTATATCTCTGAAAAGAATTCCGTAGAGTGCGTCATTAAGCATTACGTCAAGTCTTTCCATAGCACCCATTGCCGCTATCTCAGGCATACAAAGTCCTGAACAGTAGTTACACAGTCTGATATATCTGTGCTCTTTTTCACCTACCTCGTCAAGTGCCTTTCTCATAAGTCTGAAGTTTTCCTGTGTAGCATATGTACCGCCGAATCCTTCTGTTGTGGCACCGTACGGAACATAGTCAAGAAGGCTCTGTCCTGTGGTTCTGATAACGGCTATTATGTCGGCTCCCTGCTTTGCAGCCGCTACCGCCTGTGTGATATCCTCATATATATTTCCTGTTGCAACAATCAAATATATATACGGACCCTTTGTATCTCCAAACTCTGCCAAGTATTCATTTCTTTTATCAACATTTACCTGTATTCTGTCCACCATAGTCTTTGCTACAGGTGCGATTGCATCCTCTATTTCCTTTGATGAATGAATCTTTAATTTTGATAAATCTATCTCACCTTTGTCGATACCCTGTGCTATCTCATTCGGTGTGAGTGACAGCTCCAGCATTGCATTTCCAATCATGAATGCCGCACCCATCGGAAGAAGCTTATGCTCCACCATGTGGTCCACTACCACATTCGGTAGCGGAACCTCCACGCTGTTTACTCCGTCAATCCCTAAAAGTCTGCATACCGTTCTCTCTACAGCTACTGTAGTATGTTCATCAATAAAGGCTTGGACATCCAGCGCAACATTTTTTGCACTATTTCTAGCTTTAGAGATTAAACTTTGATCAAGTCCAAGTTTACTCATGTTTTTATCTCCTATTTTTTCTCATGTGATCTTCTAAATCTTGCCAAATCAGCCGGCTCAATTGTCATAGCATTTCCTTGCTCAAGTCCTGCCACACCGCCTAACTGCTTTTCTCTCTTACCCTTGCAAACATCACAGTTGCAATGATTCTCATAATGCTCAGGCTCCGTATATGTTGTAATAACGCCTTCATAGTTTCTAAGTATAACCTTGCCCGGACTCTGTGAAATAACATAGTTAGGCATAACAGGTGTCTTTCCGCCGCCTCCCGGTGCGTCAACAACGAATGTAGGAACACAATATCCTGATGTATGTCCTCTAAGGCCTTCTATAATCTCAATACCCTTTGAAACCGGTGTTCTGAAGTGCTCAAGTCCCTGCGAAAGGTCACACTGATAGATGTAGTAAGGTCTTACTCTGATCTTTACAAGCTCATGCACGAGGTCTGTCATTACATGTACACAGTCATTTACACCTGCTAAAAGCACTGTCTGATTTCCTAAAGGGATACCTGCATCTGCAAGTCTTGCACAAGCCTCTGCAGATTCTTTTGTAATCTCGCTAGGATGATTGAAATGTGTATTGAGCCAAATAGGATGATATTTCTTAAGCATATTTACAAGCTCAGGTGTAATTCTTTGCGGCATAACAACAGGTGTTCTTGAACCGATTCTCACAATCTCAACGTGATCTATTTTTCTAAGCTCGGAGATGATGTACTCAAGCTTTTCATCACTGATAAGAAGTGCATCACCGCCTGAAAGCAATACGTCTCTTACCTCAGGATGTCTTCTGATATAGTCAATACATGCATCCACCTGTGATGTAGGCACGCTGGTATCGTTTTGTCCTGCAAATCTTCTTCTTGTACAGTGTCTGCAATACATTGAGCACTGATCTGTTACAAGGAATAATACTCTGTCCGGATATCTGTGTGTAAGTCCGTGAACAGGTGAGTCGGTATCCTCATGTAAAGGATCCGCAAGGTCCGCATCAGCTATATGAAGCTCGGACACTGTAGGAATTGCCTGCTTTCTTACAGGATCGTTCTCATCATCAAGATCTATAAGTGAAAGATAATACGGTGTGATAGCCATTCTTAAGTTCTCAAGGCATCTCTTTACACCTTCTTCTTCCTTCTCGGTAAGCTTTACGTATTTCTTTAAACTCTCCACATTTGTGATTCTGTTTCTAAGTTGCCATTTCCAGTCATTCCACTCGTTATCTGGAACGTCCACGAATAAACCGTTTTCTCTACTATTTCTCATTTGATTCCCCTTACTTATGTGTATTAAACGTACTTTTTCTCGAATACTTCTCTGATTGCAGGATTTTCACGAATTTCCTGTAGTGTTATAACATCATGTCCCTTTGTATATCCGTTTCCGATAATCATATTGATATCTTTACCTACGCCCTCTGCTCCGAGTGCAGCCTTTGTAAAGCTTGTAGCCATTGAGAAGAAGTATACACATCCGCCGTCATGAACAGGAAGGATTGCACTCATCTCACAGTTGTTTACATTTACACAGCATATTGAAACATCATATTCTTTTCCGTCATTAAGCTCCAAAGCTTTCTCAAGTACATCTACAGGAAGTGCGGCACTTGCCTGGAACGCTTCATGGCAAAGTCCCATCTTCTTAAGTTCTTCCACACCTTCTTTGCTGTAGTCCATAGCCACTACCTTACCTGTAGGTCCTACTCTCTTCATAGCTTCATAGCAAACAAGCATTCCGCTCTTTCCTGCTCCGCCAAGTACCAATACGCTCTGTCCTGACTGAACAAGCTTAGCTGTTTGAGCAGGTGCACCGGCTACATCAAGTGCTGCAAGTGCAAGCGGCTCAGGTAAATCACCAGGAAGCTTTGCATATAGTGCGCTCTCAAACAATACTGCCTGACCGTCAATGTCCACTCTGTCTATCTCAGGATGAATAGCTTTGATCTTGTCAATCTTTAAAGGTGTCATAGAAAGTGATACCAAAGATGCGATCTTATCTCCAACCTTAATATCTGTCTTAAGGTCCTCACCGATATAGCTTACAGTTCCGATAAACATTCCGCCTGAACCTGTTACAGGATTTTGCATTTTTCCTCTCTCATTTACGATATCAAGGATCATCTGTCCGATCTTTTCGGTATCCTTATTGCAAGCTTCCTCAATTTGTGTAAATGAAGCAGAATCGATGTTCAATGAAATAACATCGCAGATAATCTCGTTTGAATATCTCTTTGTCATATCGTTGTCGATTTTCTTTGCTGCCTGTGTCAAAACCCCTTGCGGTTCAATTACTCTGTGAATACCGTACTTATTTCCCTTTAACATACTTTCTCCAATCTATTTTAAACCAAGTATTTTTCTTGCTTCATCCGGCGTAGCTATTTCTCTGCCAAGTTCCTTTGCCAGTCTCACGACCTTCTCAACCAGCTCTCCGTTTGACTTCGCCATTACACCCTTACTAAGATATATATTGTCCTCAAATCCTACTCTTGCATGTCCGCCCATAAGAATAGCCATTGTTACCATCGGAAATTCCGCTCTTCCGACTCCTGAAGCGGTCCATGTTGATCCCTGCGGTATGCTCTCCGCCATAAATAACAAATCTCTCGGTGTTCCCGAAATTCCGCCGTTTACGCCCATTACGAAATCAAAATGCATAGGAGCTTTTATAAAGCCCTTTTTGTGAAGACGAATCGCCATATCCACCATGCCCTTATCAAATACTTCGATTTCAGGCTTTACATTATGTTCATTCATCTTCTTTGCAAAATCCACAATCATATTTTCAGTGTTTACAAAAATCTCATCTCCGCCGAAATTGCAGGTTCCGCAGTCAAGTGTTGCCATCTCAGGGTTAAGATCAATCGGTGCAAGTCTCTCTTCATTGCTCATACCTACCGCACCGCCTGTAGAAGGCTGTATAATAACATCCGGCAACTCTTTTCTTATAGCATCAATACATTCTTTGAATCTGTCCGCACTCTGTGTAGGTGTTCCGTCATCTTCTCTTACATGAAGATGTATGATAGCCGCACCCGCATCATAAGCGGATTTTGCTTCTCTTACGATTTCTTCCACCGTATACGGTACATTAGGGTTTTGCTCCTTTGTAACTTCAGCACCGCATATACATGCTGTAATAATAAGTTTTTCCATATTTGCCTACTTGTTTCTCTGTCTGTCTTTTAATACTACGCAGGTTCCGCTTGCTCTGCATACCACTACAGGCTCTTTTAATACGTCACATGCGGAATCGTTTATATCCGTTCTCGGTGTAATTACCTTTCTTGCCTCAAATACCATCTTTCTTGATGTATTTCCTACAGAAACGATCTCACCTGTCGCCTCAATAAAATCTCCCGCATGAACAGGTGCCAAAAACTCTACGCTGTCATAAGCCTTAAAAAGACCCTCATCACCGTCATTGATGATCAAAAGTTCAGTTGCTACATCTCCGAATAATCCCAACATTCTTGCTCCGTCTACCAACTCACCGCCGTAGTGAGCATCATGAGCGCTCATACGAAGCCTAATAGTTGATTTAACCATGTTTCCTCCTTACATAGATAAGCCGTACTCATCTCTTTTTTTATGTAAATATTTTACAATAAACTTAAAAAATTGGGGACTGACTAAATGTATATAAAAAAATACAAGTTAGTGGACAAAATGTATATATCGTATATTTGAATCCTTTATATAAGGTTTTTTTATATTTGAATTTACTATGATATTTTAACTTATATTATACTACTTTATTATTTTACTATGCTGAAATTCATATTTCATATACGATATGCACATATAAGTTTTAGACAGTGTAGCAGATTATAAAATTTTATAAATGCTCATTTTATACTTAAGCAATATTAGTTCATTACATATATTGCACAATAAAAAAGATACAGATGAAAAATACATCCAGTATTATCTCATCCGTATCTTTATTCTAATCAAAGTAATCATTTAACATCAGTGCCAACGACAAATCAAGTCTCTCATAGTAGTCATCAAAGTTGAATCCGGTGATATCTTTTATAGCATCCATTCTGTTTATCAAGGTATGCCTATGGACAAAAAGTCGCTTTGCGGCCCTTGTAACATTACCGTTTTCTTCAAGAAAAAACCTTACAGTCTTTATATAGTCACTGTCGGATTCTCTGTCCTTGTCAAGTAGAAGCCTGAGCACCTTATTTTCCTTTGAATAAAGTGTATTTGTTCTGTATATTGAATACAATTTTTTCAAAAACGACATATGCTCATACATACAGGTGCCTCTGATGGCTCTGATACTGTGTAATGTCTGTAAGGCTTCCATACAGTGTTTGATGCAGTTTTCAAGATTGTTGTCCTCAACCATATCGGCTGTAGCAAATAAATTCAATCCTATCTTGTTTGAAAGTCTTATAAGTACCACCTGTACCTCATCCATCAAATCTCTGAGTTTGGTAGCATTTTCAAATCCCAAACAAAATGTCATCTGTACATTCTTTTCATAATGTCCGATATATGTATCACAGCTGATTACAGACAATGATTTTATATTTTCAAACGCTTCTTCTACATCAGGTCCTACTTCATTGTATACATTGACTGCCGAAACAGCCAAAACAGCTATAATGTTGTCGCTTCCTATACCTCTTTCAAGGCTCTCACCAAGCTTTTTCTTAAGCTTGGGATAAAAATAGTTGAAATCCAAATAGCTTTGATTGCCTATAACCGACTCTCTGTTTATCTCACTTATAAGAGTCTTTAAAACTTCTGAAAATGAAAAACTTGCAGGCAGCTCCAATACCGGAAACTTATACTTTCTGGCAGACTCCAATATATATACAGGTATACTGTCCACATAGTAGCCCGTCTGTACCATAAGTCCGACAACGCCCTTTGCCTTCAGTCTCTTTATCAAATTAAAATATCTGGTATAATCCGCCAGATCAAATCCTGTTGTTATAAGCAGTTCACCGCTGCCTACCATGTCTACAGAATCAAGTATCTCCTGTACATTTACCCAACTGATTATATTTCCGGCACTCTCTCTTCCTGTTATAAGTTCGGTACCCGGAAAAAAATTGTTCTCAATGATGTCCCTAACAGTAAGTGGCATAACCCGGCCTTTCTATTATAGTATATCTAAAAGTTCATCTTGCAACCCTAAGAGTCTGCAAATCATAAGTGCCTCTTTAGGCGGCTTGGCATCTTTGTCCACCTTAAAGATACCGTAATTCATAAACTGTGAGATGGCTGTAATCTTTGCATCGTCATCCGACTTTGTAAGAAGTGCGGATGAAACCCTCTCCTCAGATACTCCCTGTAATCCTCTGACCTGGTAGTGACTTTTTGAAAGTTCAGCAACATGGTCAAAATGAGTTACCAAAAGGCTTACAGTTTTCTTTTTATTTAAGAGTGAAACAAGTCCTCTTACCAGACTCTCACCTTCTTTCGGATTGGTTCCCCTCGCAAATTCATCCAAAATTGCAAACACAAATTTATTTTCTATTTCATTTAAAAGGTTCTTAAGTTCCACAATCTGTGCTCCGAAGCTCGAAAGCCCCTTTGCTACAGACTGTGACTCCTCAGATATCATAATTATTTCATCAAAAGCGGGAATACTTGCACTGCCTGCATATACGAAAAAACCGCAAAGTGCAAGATATGTGTTCAGAGCCACAGTCTTTAGTGTAACGCTCTTACCTCCCATATTCGCGCCTGTAAGTACCGTGGTTCCAAGTCCCATCTCTATACTTACAGGTGTAAACTTAAGCCTCTTGCTCTCCAAAATATCACATATATACGGATTGGTTGTATCTTTCAATATAAGTGTATCTTTTGTAATCTGCGGCAGGCATGAAGGATAAAGCTTTGATACACGGTGCTTTTCTATAAGCAGATCAAGTCTTGCAACACTGTCTATATTCTTTATTACGGTATCAAAATACGGCCTTAACTTTATTGAAAGTTCTTCTCTTATCCTTCTTTCTTCCTTCTCTTCTTCTACCGTAATATAAAGTCTCTTATCCTTAAGCTCCTCAAATAAAGACTCCTCACTTTGCATCTTTAATTCAATTTCACGCTTCTTCTTCCTAATCTCCTTTAAGGTGTCGGAATATTCATCATATATTGAAAAAGTAGGTATCCTCCTGCCGTCAGGATCAAGTATATCCGCCGCAATGCTTACAGGCTCTATGAAAAATCCGTCAAGTAAAATCTCATCCGCTACTCTTTCAACAATCGGTTTCAATTTTTCAAGTTGCATAAGCAATATCTTTATCTCAAACAGTTCTATATCGGACAGTGTATTGTCTCTTCCGAACTTTATAGAGCCTCTTACATCCTTCATCTGCATAAATATTCTTCTGATTGCATTGATATCGGACTTTACCTCTTCATAATTTAAAGAAAGCTTATTTAAATTGCTTAATTCCGTCTCCAAAATATCTCTTTCATCTTTTCCAAAAGGTCTTATACTCTTTACAAGCTCGGCTCCGAAAGGTGTAGCAGGCAACATTTTACTTTTTATAAATTCAAAACCTATATTTTCTCTTTGCCAAAAATCCATCTTTACCCCCTATATTTTTCCGCAATATTTATAACCGGCAGACTTGTATATTCTCTCATTTTTTCTAAGAACTCCTCCGCATCGTAATGATTTCCGTACGCCGAAAAAGGATTTATCGTTATTGCTAAAATATTTATTCTGTCGATACACGAAAATATCATGCCTCTTTGTATGAGTTTTTCAAAGTTTTCATAATTTATCAATATTCGTGAACCGTCAAAAAATACCAATCTCTTCCCATCAAGCTTTGCGTTGGAAAGCAGCAACGGTTTTATCATGGCATCTGTCAGAGCTCCGTTTACAAATACACTCTCTATATCACTTTTCTTAGCCCATGTTTCCTTTAAATCTATCTTTTCACTACTTTTCTTCAGATGATTTTCTTCTATTATATAATACTTATCACTGTAATTTTCTTTGTTGAAATCATCCGGCAGATTCAGTTTATACTCCGGAAGTGAAAAAAGCATTGATGTAAATATAGTATCTCTGACCGTCTTTTCCATATCTACACTGTATGATGCGCCGCTTGAAAGTATTGCCACATTGCTGACCTTGCCTGTAGCAATGCTCTTTCTTTCCAAGGCTCCGTCTATCAAAATCTTTCCGTCACTGTAGCCTTTGAAGCTTTCACACACCTTAGACATCTGAGTTGCAATAGACGGTCCCGCTATCTGCACATACCCGTCGCTTAACGCCTTTATTATTATTATCTCTCCCATCGGAGTGTATATACCTGTGCTTTCCACTATTTCCTTGGTTATATCACAGTATTTTATCAAATTCCTTGCAGTCGCAATATAGTCATCCTTATAAATATATATTTCAGGCTTCTTGGTATTGGTGACAAGGTCAAGTTCCTCACCGTCTCTT
This sequence comes from uncultured Lachnoanaerobaculum sp., assembly GCA_963518365.1. GTDB lineage: Bacteria > Bacillota > Clostridia > Lachnospirales > Lachnospiraceae > Lachnoanaerobaculum. The sequence continues at coordinate 16,826 of CAUQKD010000020.1, forward strand.
CCTATAGAAGTCAGCAGTATATTTTCATCTCTTTTATGTACACTCTTTATCACCTCATTAAGTACCGTAGTCTTGCCGGCATTTTTACACATACCTATAAAAGATATCCTGTCTTCATTCTTTATCAAATCATAAATATCCATCATTCATCCCCTTTTGTAGGCAGCTGTGCCACTATAATAGCAACAAACATCATTATTGCTCCTATAAGCTCACGACCTCCAAGCACTTCGCCAAGTATTATCCATGCAAAAACCGCACTGAACACACTTTCAAGACTCATAAGCAGGCTTGCAATACTCGGTCTTACATACAGTTGCCCCACATTTTGTAAAGTATATCCGCAGGCTCCGCTTAAAACTCCTACATATAAAAGAGCCGGCAGTGCTTTCATTATCATATCAACAGGCGGCTTTTCAA